>CAZSAA010000019.1:0-15905 GCA_964604915.1 uncultured Gammaproteobacteria bacterium | reverse complement strand
AGTACCTAAGTATAGCGAAGGGTCTGGCTCGATCAGGTTGGCTTCGACTAGGAAGCGGCGGCTGATAGTATCGGCTTGAGGCGAAACCGCAGCGACAATCGCTTCCCTGGCTTTGCCGTCATTGGTCGCGACCTGTACGCGCAGACCTGGCGTGATGCGGGAAACGTTATCTTGTTCCACGTAGAATTTAATCCTGATCTTGTCAGGCTGGCTCACGACCGCGACGACCTGTCCGGCGGCCACTGATTCACCATCACTGACATTCTTCTGGGTCACAATGCCTTCAATAGGGGATACCAGAAGACGGTTGTCATAGGCGTTCTGCAGGCCGATGAGCGCATTATTATATTGTAATTGGGCATTCTCCAACTGAGTGCGAGCAGAGGCCACCTGGGAATCAAGCTTTACCTTAGCGGTATCATATTGATTCTGGGCCAGGGTAACGCCATACGAAGCTTGGTCGGACTGGCTCACGTTGCCGGCCTGGAGGTTGGTGAGATTCTGCTTGGCGATCTGTTCCTGCTGCTGGGCGAGTTCATATACCCGCTCCAAATTATCCAAAGTCGATTCGTTATTCAATCTCGTGTTTATCACTGCCTGATTGGCTGCCTGTAACTGGCTTACGCTGGAGGTCACCTGGGCTTGGTAGCCGCTCGCTGATTGTTGGAGGCCGGAAAGCGAAGGGCCGGTAGCGGAAGAAGCTGGTAATTGAGAAGAGGATATGGATTTATCGAGCATATACTTGACGTCATCGGCCATATCCTTAACTTTCTGAAGTAGGGCAATAGTATCGGATAGCCGCTCGCTTATCGTCTTACTAGGCGAAGACGAGGCTGATGAATACTCCTTATATGCATCCCTAGCTATCTGGTATGAGGTACGGGCATCATTATATGAGTTAGCATCCAAGGCGCCCAGATTGCTACGATAGGCCACGCTGACCGAATTATTCTCATCGAAACCAGTTATCCCATTGATGTTGGTAATGATGGAACTTGCCAAAGAACTGGCGCTGCTAATAGCGATTTCGGCATTCTCATTAACATCCTTTTCCGATTGGGTGGCCAATTTCTGGCGATTTTCCAGACTGGCCTTAGCTTGGGCGCTAGCGATCTGGGCGTTCTCATAGCCGAGCTGAGCGCTCTTTAGCCCCTCTTCAGTGGTAACCTGGAGATTGCCTTGACTGTTTCTCGCTTGTTCTAAAGATATCTGTGCTTGCTGGAGATCCTTGGCGGAAGAGATCAACAAACTATCGTAGCTGCTCTGAGCGAGGTCATAGGCGGATTTGGCTTGCTCAACGGCAATCTTGGATTGCTTGATCTGACTGGTATCACTGCTGGCGATCTGGCCGCTCGAGCCCACCTCATTTACCTGCCCTAACTCCTGGCCGATACTTACCTTGTCCCCCACCTGGAAACTAGCGGAAGAAAGATTACCGCTCGCTTTAGCCGTAATATTGGCTTCGCTCTGGGAAGCGACGAGGCCCGGGTATTCGAATTCCCGATCCGCTTTCAAGCTGTCAGCTAATGAGCGCTCGCTAACCGGCATAGCTGGGTTTTCTACAACTTTTTCCTCTTCGGACTGTTTGCCGCAACCGGAGAGCGATACCGCTACTAACAGCAAGATGGCGGGAATAATGATCTTTCGTGATGTTTTCATAAATTAACGGGAAAAGGCCTGGCTTCTTCCGAGATTAACGTTTAATTTTTCCATGAAATCAAAATAGATGTCGATTTCCTGATTATCGAAAAGGGATTCCAGATGACTATTATATGACTTAGCCACCTTGAGTGCCTGGCGATATTTCTCATAGCCCTCTTTGGTAAGAGTCACTACTACGCGGCGTCCGTCATCGCCCTCCTTGTCTTTCTTGACTAGACCCGCCTTGGCCATATAGGTAAGGCGCTGGGTAAGGTTGGACTTGCTTGATCCGAGCAGTTCGATGATACGGCTAGGCGAAGCCGCTCCCATCCGCTCGATGAGCGCCATGATACGGAAACTGGCGGCGGTGAGGCCGAACTGCTTGAATATATGATGGTCAGCTAAAGCCTCCAAGCGCAAGGCAGTGAACATTATGAGCGGTATGACGTTGTCGATCCGCTTCTCAAAGCATTTTTTTACCATGGATTTAGTTTACCAATTAACTACTTCCTTGGCAATAGTTATAAAACCCAGCCTAATTATCTTCCTCCATTGACCCCGATTCCCCTCCGGTGCTATAATCCAACTACCTATACCCCAGGTACGGGGATTATTATAAAACGATATGGAAAACAAGCAGAAAGATATACTCACCAGCCTCCGCAAGGCCAGGACTTCCCTGGAAAACGTGATCGGCATGGTCGAAGACTCCCGCTATTGCGTGGAAATAATGCAGCAGAACCTGGCCGTTATTGGCCTGCTCAAGTCTGCCCATCAGAAACTCATGGAGAACCATTTGAAGACCTGCTTCAAGAACGCCATGAGCTCGGAAAACGAATCACTCAAGGAAAAGATGGTCAAGGAGATCCTGGCCGTCGACCGCCTCGCTAGCCGATAACCATATGCCCAAACTGACATTGCCTATCAGCGGCCTCCACTGCGAGGCTTGCGAGTTCATAACCGAAGACGCTATCAAAAATAGCGGCGGGAAGATAAAGAAGGTAAAAGTGGATCGTCACCATAACACGGCTACCATCGAATACGAGGGCGCCGAGCCAGACCTCGCCGCGATCAACAAGAAACTCCAGCCCATGGGATATGTCCTGGGTCAAGAAGAGAAGCAACCTTCCAGCCTGACTTCCACCCTCATCATCGTCGCAGCGATAATCATATTAGCCCTGGTGCTTTCCGGGTATTTCTGGTTCGATTTCAGCTCCCTGCTGCCGCAACAAGGCTTCAGTCTCGCTTCCGCCGGACTAATCGGGCTGGTCGCCGGAGTCTCGACCTGCATGGCCCTTGTCGGCGGCTTAGTGCTTTCCCTATCTTCCGCTTGGAGTGCCAAGCATCCCGAAGCCGATGGCCTCACCAAGACTATCCCCCAGCTATTCTTCAACGCTGGCCGCTTAGCCGGATTCTTCATCCTAGGCGGATTATTGGGCCTGCTCGGCACCAGCCTAGCTCCATCCCCCCTAGCGAACGGCATCCTCAATATCCTTACCGCCGCCGTGATAATCGCCGTCGGCCTCAGTCTCATCAGTCCCCGTTTTAAAAGCCTCATCGCCCTGCCCAAAGGATTAGCCAGAAAGATTAACGGATATAAAGAAGGAGGATTTTCCACGTGGAAGACCATGGCACTCGGCGCACTCACCTTCTTCCTGCCTTGTGGCTTCACCCAGGCTATGCAGCTATATGCCATCCAATCCGGCAATTTCGTTGACGGTGCCTTGGCGATGTCGCTGTTTGCACTCGGTACCGCCCCCGGCCTGCTCGGCATGGGCATACTAGGCAACAAGGCCGGCGAAAGTAGCCGCGGCAAGTTAGCTTTCAAGGCGATTGCCGTGGTGATAATCATCTTCGGCGTCCTCAACGCCAGCAGTGGTGCCAAACTCATCCGGACCGCGACCGCTGACACGCAGGAAGCGATAGCAGCGGAAGATGCCAGCCAGGAGGAGCCGCTGGAGATACGGATGGAACAGCGTGGCAATGGATATTATCCGACCTCTTTCGAAGTAGAAGCTGGACGGCCAGTCAAATGGATCATCACTTCTACCTCCCAGTATTCCTGTGCCAGCAGCTTCATCGTTCCCTCACTAAAAATCCGACAACAACTGCAACTAGGTGAAAATATCATCGAATTTACCCCGACTAAAGCCGGCAAGATTCCCTTCTCCTGTTCCATGGGCATGTACACCGGCGTCATCGAAGTGATAGAGAGGTAAAGGAGATAAGAGAAAATAGCTAACTATAATATGGATAATAACAACAAGATATACGAGAAACAGACGGTGGCGATAAGCGGCATGCATTGCGCCGCCTGCGCCCGCACCGTCGAGAAGGTAGTATCGAAGGTACCTGGAATTAATTCTATCAGCGTCAATGCGATGACCGGTCAAGCGGATATAAGCTATGCGCCTGACAGTAGCCCCTTGGAAGAAGCTAAGAAGCTACTCGTGCCTTTCGGCTATGGCTTAGTGATAAACGAAGAGCAGGACGATATCTTCTCCCGGTGGCAGAAGATAAAGTCCGTCCGGCAGGAGGAACTGGGCAAAGAAAAGAAACGCTTGATATTGCTCATACCGCTCGCTTCCCTACTCCTGCTGCTGATGCTCGGGCAGATAATCGGATCCAAGGTCTCGCCCGGATTCGAGTTACTGCCGATGCTCTGGATGAATAGCTTCGCCTTCTTGTCGTCGATAGCGGTACTATACCTCGCTGGTCGGCCCTTCTTGCGGGGCTTAGCGATGTTTATCCGCGGCAAGGGGGCCAGCATGGACACCCTGATCGGACTCGGCACCAGCGTGGCCTTCGCATATTCCTCCCTCATCTTCCTCTTCCCGGGCATAAGGATGGGACTCAGTTTGCCGGAAATATACTTTTTCGACGTAGTGGTGATAGTGATCGCTTTCGTATACCTCGGAAAATATCTTGAGCATCAAACAAAAGCACGGGCGGGTGAAGCGATCGAGAAGCTCATGGGACTCCAAGCCAAAACCGCGCTAGCTGTTCGCGATGGGCAAGAGATAGAAGTACCAATCGAAAAGCTTATTGTCGGCGAGATAATCCGGGTGAAGGCGGGCGAGAAAATACCAAGTGACGGACTGATTGTCAGCGGTCGCGCGCATATCGACGAATCAATGGTAAGCGGCGAACCGATACCAAGAGAAAAAGCGGCCGGAGAAAAGGTTATCGGCGGCACCATAAATCAAAACGGCTCGCTTGATATCCGCGTCAGTGCTTCCTTGGCGGATTCCTTGTTAGCCAAGGTGATCGAATCGGTCTCGGCTGCCCAGCAATCAAAGGCACCCGGACAGAAATTAGCTGACCGGATATCCCGGATTTTCGTGCCGACGGTCATCATCCTCGCCTTTACCACCCTAGCGTCTTGGCTCCTCATCGGTCCCCGATTTTTAGGATCAGAGATGGCTTTAGGACTAGGCCTCGCCTGCTTCATCAGCGTCCTCGCTATCGCCTGTCCTTGCGCCTTAGGTTTAGCTACTCCCGCGGCCATCATGGCCGGAGTAGGAGCTGCCAGCCGCAAGGGGATATTGATCAAATCAGCGGAAGCGGTAGAGGAACTAGCTAAGGTAGATACAGTGGTGTTCGATAAGACGGGAACTATCACTTCCGGCCGTCCGACGCTCGCCGCTCTGGATATCATCGCCAGCGGATACAAAGCGGACGAAGCGCTATCGATTGCCGCCAGCCTGGAGTCCGCCTCCACCCATCCGATTGCCCGCGCTCTCAGCTCGGCAGCCAGCGAGAAGGGGCTAATCCTTCATCCGATAGACGGGTTGGGAGTCCAGGCCGGATTAGGGATAAAAGGAAAGATAGCGGGAGAAAATTTCTTCATCGGCCGCGCTCAGGAAGATGACCTAAGAAAGCTATCTTCCCGCCTCCCTAGCAGCACCGTCATCGGACTATATAAAACTGATACCCTTATCGCCCTGATGCAGATTGCTGATACTATCAAGCCGGAAGCCGCAACCGTACTCGGACAACTCAAGCGCCAAGGACTAAAAACTATCATGTTAAGCGGTGACCGGCAAAGTTCGGCCGAGGCGATCGCTGCTAACTTGGAGATCGATGAAGTGATAGGCGGCGTATCGCCGCTCGACAAGGCGGAATATATCAAGAAATTGAAATCGGCCGGCCGGAAAGTAGCGATGATAGGGGATGGAATCAATGATTCCATTGCCTTAGCCGAAGCTAACGTGGGCATCGCCATGGATACCGGTTCCGATATCGCCTTGGAGTCAGCTGGAGTCGCCCTGTTGCGCGGCGATCTCAATCTCCTACCGCTATCGATCGAGATCGCCAAGAGGACGGTACGCACCATGAAACAGAATCTCTTCTGGGCCTTCTTCTATAACATCATCGCTATTCCCCTGGCCGCCGGCCTCTTCTTCCCTCCCTTCGGCTGGTTGCTAAGTCCGGAAGTAGCCGCGCTGGCCATGTCATTTTCTAGTGTGAGCGTGATAAGCAACGCGTTGGCGCTCAAACGGAGGTTCTCTTAATCAAGTTTACTGAGAAAAGATAATACCCTATAATAAAAGCATAGCGAATGAGCTATGCTTTTATATTACAAAGACTACAACCAACAAGATAAAGTTAAAAGAACCGGCTTTACCCTCATCGAACTCTTAGTCGTGATCGCTATCATCGGTTTGCTCTCGACTATTTCCATCTTCGCCTTGAACCAAGCTAGATCAAAGGCTAGGGATGCTAGGCGGACAGCCGATATGCGACAACTAGTTACCGCTCTCGACATGTATTACGACCAGAACGGCGGTTATCCACCCCTCTCAGACACAGATGCTACCGGCTACGACAATAGCGCGGACGGTAACTTTATGCGCGGACTGGCCGCTACTGGTCTAATCTCCCCTGATATGGACGATCCGAGCGATAAAGGCGGAAACTTCCTATACTACTATTTCACGCCTGATTACCCGGCCATCGGGACATACTGCCCGGGCGACGTAAAAGCCAGGCTCCGGCTCACTTTGGAAAACGATACTTCCTTAGTAGGATTCGCTACCCCTAACGGCGGTTCGGCAGCTACCGGCTATATCTGGAGCATTTGCCTATACTAAACGCACCACGAATGCTTGGATTACAAAAAAGGCTGCCTAAGACAGTCTTTTTTTCTTTTTTGAGATACCGCTACCAATTCAATCTCCAAATAGAGTAAGTGAGGAAAGTAGCGAAGACTACCCAGAGCCAGTACGGCAAGAGCAGTAGCGCCGCTTGCCGCCTTATCCTCCCGAAAGCGCGAATGGTCAGGGCGATGAGGTTGAGTAAAATCAATATCTCCACCAAGGACCAGAGAAGAAGATGGGCACCGAAAAAAACGAAGGACCAAAGAACATTGAAAACCAACTGGATAGCGAACATTGTCAATGCTAAACGTTTTTCCTTGCTAGGCTTTGATCGCCAAATTACGAATAGCGCCAGCCCCATCAAGAAATATAAGAATGTCCAGACTGGTCCAAACACCCAACTAGGCGGATTAAAGGAGGGTTTAACCAAAGTCGAATACCAATTACCAATTTCGGGCGTCGTGAAAATAGAGCCGATAAAACCGGCCGCCAGAGGGATGGCAATGCAAATTATAAGCGGAAGGATTTCTTTCTTCTTGATAGTATCCATATCAGTTAGCTAAGATTTTATCATCAGGCAATTCGATCTTCTCGCCAGCCTCTAGCGAAGAGATGGCTTCCTCAAGCACACTTATCCTATTCTCATCATCGCGGATCTCATCTTCTAGTTCATCGAATTTGCGGATATAGGTCTCCTTTACGTTGGAGATAAGTTCGCGGTCTATCTTCTCCACTAATTCATCCTGATCCGCTTCCTTGAGCCTGATGCCCGTCTCTAAGGCATACTTATCAATTTTCATGGCTTCGATCTTCTGTCTCGGATTGACGATCGCCTCGCCTTTTTCCGGGGTCTCTTCGCGGCGCGGATTTCCGCCCATGATTCTTTCTAACATATTATTGTTACCCATCATATTTTAGGGGTTAAAATATAAATGATTTATCGATACCTATAATTATACCCAATCTGCGCAAAAAACACAAAAGCCGCTAGAAGCGGCTTTTGTCAGTTCGTATACTTTCAATATATAAACTTAGAATCTTCTCGGGGTGCGAGGAGCTTTCTGGCGATGACAATCGCGGCAGAATACTGGTCTCTCTCCATCCGGTTCGAAAGGAAGTTCGGTGATGGCTGCTCCACATTGTGAGCAAGTCCAGTTACCTTGCACCATAGGGCGCGGGGCTCTGGAAAAATCGTTGTTTTGCATTTGCTGCTGGTTTTTAAAAAACTCTGATTTTTTAAAAACGCTAACTTAATTTATTAATACCCTAATTATAGTTGATTATCGGATATATGTCAATACCCGTTCATTGGAGATGGAGTTTTTTGCGATATATAGCCCAATCTGGTACAGCCAGCCCGACTAGACGCCAGAAACGAGGTGAGTGATTCAGTTCTTTCAAGTGGCAAATTTCATGGACGATGATATAATCGCGCAGTTCATCGGGTAGATATATTATCTTATAATTATAGCTTATCACTCCACTGGCCGAACAACTGCCCCAGCGGCTCTTCTGATTCCCTATCCTCACTTTTTCCACGTGAAAACCATAATATCTGTCATTGAAATAGGCGGCTCTCTCCGTCGCTATCTGCCTAGCCTTCTCCTTCTTGGCCAAGTAGTCTTCCCTATCTTCGCCCAAAGCTATCTTATCCGCAAATGCCGCGTCCTTCACTTTCTCCATCACCCAAACGGATTTCTCCCGCAAAAATTTCTCACCCCGCGCTCGGCTGACGAAATATGGCACCCCTAAAGATATCCGGCCGGAAGCGGACACCGATACCCGGATGTGGCGGCTACGGCGACGGCGATGGAAGTCATATTCCAACGCCTGTCCATTGATGTCAATTAAAAAGCTGGCCATGGCGGGAATTGATGAGAGCGGCTTCGGCCGCGAGACGGTAGTTGCAATAGTCGCAAGTAGCCAAAGGACGCGGCTGCTTCCCTTCCAAGCAAGCCTTGGCCGAGATGAGCGCAGCGTCCACCCAAGCGGCATCGCCCTGGTATGGAATGAGATCGATATCAAATTCTAGCTTGGCATCGAAAGCCTTAACATCGGTCCGGCCATTGCAATAGACGAAATAGGCGGTATCGGAAACCAGAAAGCCGTTCTGTCGCAGCAGCCATTGATATACCTCCACCTGCCGCTTATACCCTATCTGCCAATCCGCCTCCAAGCTTACTTTCCCATCCTTGCTGGTCGATTTATAGTCCACGACATAGATCGCCCCCGATTTATCAACCCAAAGGTCGTCGACAGCGCCGGTCACCAGGAAATTAGTACCTGTATGCAGATATTGTACACCCTGGAAATTCTCCCGCCACTGATCCATCAGGGTATGGCGCAGGGGTACCAAATCGAGGCCATAGGCGGAAAGGAGCGGATGGGTCGTACCGGCCGCTCGGTGTATGTCGAATTCTTTCTTTAGTAGTGTATCAACAGCTGAATTGAGGTTGAAAGGATATGAAGGCGGCTGCCCGACGCCAAGGCGCCGGTCAAGATAGAAACAAAGCGGGCAATTGAGAAATAGCTCGATCTTGGAACGGCTCAACTTGAAAGGCAGGGACGATCCCGGTTGGTACAAGGTACGTCGAGCCTTGGGATTATAGTATTTGGTCATATATATGTTTAATAATGATATCCTTAAATTCTTGGCAAATCGAGTCTCTTAAGCAGCGGGACGAGACGCTCTTTCACTCTTGGCCAAGTAAAATCCCGATTTTCCCTTTCCTCATCTGTTAATTTAGCATATACCTTACCAAATCTCGGGCAGAGCCAGATGCTCGCCAGCCAGAATCCCGGCATGAGCGAATCCTTATCATATCTTTCTTGCAAATATCCGGTTTCGCCACTTTCCAACAAGGAGATCAACAACTTCCCCTTATACGCTACAGCGACCGCCTCGTTCCAGACGACTCTCCTATCTTCCCCCCTAAAGAGCCGCATCATCTCAAGCAAAGCATCCAAGCGGTCAAGATTGGTGGCGCTATGGCCAGCAAAGCGATGGGTGAGCAAGTCGTTCCAATCGGACCCTAAAGCGGGAATGCTAACGCCACCATCGGAGGAAATAGCCAAGCCGTCGAAGGCCGAAGAATATGCCCTAGCTTTTATCACTGCGTTCTCCTCGAAATCGCCTCCGTTCTCATCAATGTCAAGGTTAATACCGGCATCTTCGACCGAAACCAATTCGAAAATATCCAAGCCGCTAAAAAGCCAAGCTAACCGTTCTTTCTTCGAGGGATTGGTACTTCCTAGTAATATCTTAGGCATATATTTCAACCTAAACTTTTCCATTCCTTAGCATCGAGAGTACCTCTTCCACCGACCTATAGTCATAGTTACCGCCTTTTTCCACACTCCAGCCATGCTCCATGTTCCTCGATACGTACTCCACAAACCTTTCCTTCCCGTCTTCTTGGATACAGATAGCGAAGGCCTTCACTTTCGGATTGTCCGACGCATAAATACCAGCCTGACAAGCGATAAGATCATCACATTCGAAGCAGCCACTGATTCCTCGTGCCAAACAGCAAGATTTCTGATAGCAGCCGGCGATGGCGCAGTTTCTCAAGCAAGCATTGCCACCCTGGCGGCAACCATCACACATCTCCCTCTTGTGACATAACTGGCAAACTAGGCCGCAATAGGCGATACTGTCAATATAATTCTTGATTTTATGATCCTTTTCCATATCCCAAACATACCATAAAATGGCATAATCAGCCATCAAACAAAAGCCGCCCAGTTAAGGGCGGCTTGGGAAAACTGTAATCTTAGGCTATTGTTTTGGTACCTCGGCGCCATTTCCCGCTGGCATCTGCCCGCCTTGGCCGGAAAGGAACATCCCCTCTCCGATCGCCCCATCTCTGACTTGGATAGAAGTAGCGGTAATAAAGCCGCTCGTATCCTCCTGGCCGGAGACCGTTACCTGCTGACCCGCGGTAATAGTGTTGATAGAGCTGGTGGCCATCTGGTTAACGACGGTGTTATCGGAAAAATATACTACCTTGGAATTATTATCACTTCCCTTGATGGTTAAGGAAGAATCATCGATCTTGATCACTTCCCCTGATATCATGCTCGCACCATCGGTTCGTTTCAAACCTGCTGTCTGACCACTGCCGCGCATCTGTTGGAAATTGCCAGCCAGGCCAGCTGGCGAGGCGGCTGATTTCTGCGATAACCGGCCGGCGAAGAATCCGGCACCGGCGAAGATGATAGCGATGATTATCACGCTCCCCATCGCTAATTTCTTGTCCTTGATGTTGTCCATAATTTTTATTATCTTATCTTTATTAATTATCTATATAAGCTATCCACCCCATCATTCATACCGGAGCGCATCGATCGGATTGAGCTTGGCTGCCCGGCTAGCTGGGTAATAGCCAAAGACGATCCCGATGCCAGCGGAAACCCCGAAGGCGAGCAAGACCGATGAAAGAGAGACGCGCGTCGCCGTGCCGGAAAAATGGGTTATACCCAGGGCTATCAGCCAGCCCAGCAATACCCCGATGATGCCGCCGATAAGGGTAAGGGTGATCGATTCCATCAGGAACTGTTGGCTTATCTCCTCCTTCTTAGCGCCAATCGATTTGCGAAGTCCGATTTCGCGGGTACGCTCGGTGACGGTAGTGAGCATCATGTTCATGATGCCGATGCCGCCTACGAGCAAAGATATACCAGCGATAGCGGCGAGCAGGGTTGTGAAAGTGCCGGTGATATCCGAAGCGGTCTCGACGATATCGCCCATGTTAGTAACCCGGAAATCAGCTGAATCGGCGTCATCGATATCATGCCGGTCTAGAAGGATGGCGGATACTTCCGCTTCCGTCTGATCTAGCATATCCGCGTCAGTCGCCTGCACGTTGATTGTCGTCACGTATTTAGTACCCGAGAGATATTTTTGGGCGGTGTTAAGCGGTATGAGTATCATATCATCGCTATTACCCTTCGACTCGGTTACGCCAATAATTTTGAAGTTAAGATTATTTATCCTGATCGTCTCTCCGATCGGATCAACTCCTTCGCCGAAGAGGTCTTCGCTGGTAGTGGGACCGATAACCGCCACCTTGCCGAGATTCTTGTTGTCGCTCTCCGTGAAGAAATTACCCGTCTCTACCGTAAAATTCTTCACTTCCTGATAGCTAGGAAGCGTCCCTATAACCTGCGTATTGGTGTTACTGCTCTTAGCGGTGACTTGGTAACGGTTAGAAACCTCTGGCGCGACGTTATCTACCGTAGAGATACTCTCGAGCGCTTCGGCATCAGCCAAAGTCAAGGTATCGGCGCTACCCCAAGCGCCCATCACGCGGCCGGTGCGCGCCGCTCCTGGGGATACCATGAGCAGGTTAGAGCCGATGGACTGGATGCTCGATTGCACCGAATCCTTGGTCCCTTGCCCGATAGCGATCATGGCGATCACCGAAGCGATGCCGATGACTATGCCGAGGATGGTAAGGCTAGAGCGCGCCTTATTAGCCGTTATCGAAGATATCGTCTCTTGGTATAGATCGGATAGCATCATATCATTGCTTGGCCAGGCGGCCATCTTTTATATATATTATCCGATCAGCGCTCTTGGCTACTTCGGGTTCATGGGTGATGAGGATGATGGTGTGCCCTTCCTTCTTATTGAGTTCCCGAAAAGTATTGAGCACGATCTCGCCGGTCTTGGTGTCGAGATTACCGGTCGGTTCGTCCGCTAGGATTATAGACGGATCATTTACCAACGCCCGAGCGATGGCCACTCGCTGCATCTGGCCGCCGGATAGCTGGTTGGATAAATGATGCCAGCGGTTCTCGTCAAGTCCGGCCGAGCGCAAGGCTTGGGCTGCCAGGTCATAGCGCTCTTCCGGCGGTACTTTGGCGTATAGCAGCGGCAGGATGACATTGCGCAAGACGCTCGTACGCGGCAGAAGATTGAAAGATTGGAAGACGAAGCCGATCTCATTGCGGCGGATATCGGTCAGGTCATCATCATCCAAAGTGGAGACATCCTGGCCATTTAGGGTATACGTGCCGCTCGTCGCTTTATCAAGCGCGCCGATAATGTGCATTATGGTCGATTTTCCAGAACCAGACGGACCTATGATCGCTACGAATTCGCCCTTGGCAATCTCAAAAGATATATCATAGAGAACTTGGGTCTCGATATCGCCGGTCTGATATATCTTGTTTATATTTTGGAGAGATATCATAATGTCAACCGCCTATCATGCCGCCCCCTTTGTTTATAATCATCATATTGCTGCCACCGCCACCGCCTAACATTCCCGGTCCGGAAACGGATGAGTTAGAGGACCCCGAAGACGAAGAGGAAGATGAAGCTGAGGCGGATATCGTTCTAGACACTACTAGCACGCCTTCATCCAAACCGCCGAACACCTCGGTCTGGGTGTCATCAGCCAAACCGACGGTAACATATGTGACGACGGGTAAATTATCCGATGCGACTCCTTGGGTACTGGTAGCGTTATCGATCCCGTCCGTTTCCAAGATTTCGACGTAATAGTTTCCTTCCATATCGGTCTGCAGGGCGGAATTGGGCACGACCAGCACATCTACGCTCTGATCGACCACGATCTGGGCATCCACGCTCATCTGCGGCTTGATGCGGTCATCCTGGGTATCGAAAGATATCTTCGCTTCGTAGCTGACCACTCCTTGCGAGGAATCGCCCAAACTGTCGATTTCCACTACTTCCCCGCTGATACTCAGGTCGTCGACCGAACTGAAGGTGAGGATGGCTTTCTGTCCGATCTCTACCTTAGCGACATCAACCTCGTTGAGCGATACCACAGCCAAACTCTGGTCAGTGATGATAGCGGCTAGCACGGTCGAGGGAGAGGCACTATCGCCCGCCACCTGGTATACCTTAGCGACCTTCCCATCAATAGGGGCAAGGATATTAGCGCTTTCTAAATCGGCCAGCGACTCTTCATAATCCTCCTTAGCGGAAGACACCTGCAATCGCAAGCTGGTGAGGTCGACCTCACGAGGCGGAGCAATCTTTTCAGCATGCTGGGCCTGCGCATTCTCATAGGCGATGAGTTTCGATTCTACATTATCCTGCGCGTCTTCAAGGCTATTTTCCGCGTCGCGCTTGGCCTGTTCATAATCTTTTTTGGCAGTAGCTAAAGATGACTCGGCTTTGGCCAAGCTATTGGAAGAAGAGAGGTCGGAAGATGAGTTATCGAGCTTAGCCTTGGCAATATTCTGCTTAGCCGATTGGAGATTGTTGATAAGGGAGGACATCGATGATTGCTGGGAAGAGGCGGTACTCTTCATGCTATTTATCTCCGTTTCGCTAAGACTACTAGCGCTCACCGATCCGATTGCTACGTTATATAGATTATCCGCCATCGCTTTCATGGTAACAGCTAGCTCATATGCTTCGCCTAGGAATGCCTCCACCTGTTCCTTCGACCAAGGCTGGCCAGCAGCCCGATACCTTCCTTCGAAATCTTCGAAATCAGCCTGATTGGCATAGAATCCGGTACGGGCATCATTCAAGCTCTGCGGATCTTTGGCCCCGATAAGATAATTATTATTCGATCCGCTATTCTCGCCGTATTCGCCTAGCCCTAAGATATCATCCGCCGCGACTAGGGCAGACTTGAAACTAAGATAGGCGGAATTGACATCAGCTTGAGCGCTTGTATAGGTCGAATCCAGGCTCTGGCTCTGGGAGTCGGAGTCCAAGCCGCTCGAAGCTACCTCGTTGTCATAATCGCGCTGGGCATCAGCTAGATCTTGCGCGGCCTTTTCCAGATTGACCGCATTGTCGTACTCCGTTTCCGCTAGATCCTCCTGAGCCTGTTCATATGACATCTTGGCAGTCTTAACCGAGTTCTCGGATACCTTGATCTCTTCCGCTGTCGATCCGGCTAGCTTGGAGGCGAGGCTCGCCTGAGCAGAAGACAAGGAATTACGCGCGCTACGGACCGCTTTCTCCAGATCATCGCTATCGAGCGTAGCGATGACATCGCCAGCTTTGATGTCTTGGCCAGCCTTGATATTGACCGCTTCGATGTCGGCGGTCACTTCCGGCTTGATATCCACCTGTTGCGCCGCCTCGACCGAACCGCTGCCCTCGACCATATTGATGACCGAACCCTTAGTCACAGCCGTGAGGACGTAGCGGGTTTCGGCCTGGGTGGAACTGGGCCGAAAATAATAATATCCGCCGATCAAGGCGGCAAGAATCAGGAAAGTGATGAACTTATGTCGTTTGACCAAAAGTCCCAGCCGCCTAAGCGGCCCCTTACGTTTCGGTACTGAAAGCTTGTCTGTCTGCATAAAAATATCGCTGGTTAGCTATTTATGCCTTTAATACGCCACTCCAAACAAATTTCTTCAAAGACGATGAGCTTAGGTTAGGGGAAATATCGGACAAAGGAACAGATGATAGACAAAGACTAAAGAAAAGGCATAGAATATAGGCAGATAGTATGAAGTCGCACCTTTAAAACTTAAAACCATGGAAAAAGACTGTTTCAGGAAGATAATATTGTTTGATGCTGACGCTCTCCTGTACTTGATTCCCTCTTTTGCCGCTTTGATTAATAAATATCGCGATGCCACTATCGTTCCGATTTATCCATCCTATATAAACGGATGGCAGATAGTGGAAGAACATGCGGAAACAGAGTTAGTCGCATATTGGAGAAGAAAAGGGGTACAAATACAGACCGCCGATAGGGACCTACCTATCCGCTTATATCTCTTGGGAATCTATCCGCGTAATGCGGACGAGATGCCGCTGCTCTGGCAATTTGCCGAAGAGAATGCCGACCAGATAGAGCTATGGGCAGATAACCATATCTGGCCCGACCTGAACTATCTCGACCTCCTATCCCGCCAGTGCCCCAACCTAAAGGTAAGCCCAGGCAAGTCGATGCTCGAGATGCTTGATGCCGCTGGATATCCCTCACCACCAGATTGGAAGGGGATGGAGTATTCCCTGGCGAAAGATATGGCAGATATCTATGAGAATGACGACCGGTCGTTCAGGATAGCCTCCGCTTTTTACGCCGCCCTATCGGTTGAGAACGCTACTGGCTATTACACCATCATCCCTTCTGCATATCTGATCTTAGGTGAGATTCTGACCGGAAACTATAATCGCGAAGTTAACCGATTGATTAGGAAATTCGAGAATATCGC
>CAZSAA010000018.1:0-17543 GCA_964604915.1 uncultured Gammaproteobacteria bacterium | reverse complement strand
CTTCCGCCGGTTTTGGCGAAGGGACAGCGTCTAACTCCACCGCGGCCGAGTGCCTATAATCATCAAGCAATAGCCGATACGAAAAAGACGGTTAGCGATAACCGTCTTTTTGTATGCGATAATATATGCTAATACGGTTTCAACTTGGATAGTGATGTGTTATAATTTCCAGTAAAGAGCTTATGGAATCAATCAAACATAGCTATAGATTAAAACGATCCGGTTTCACCCTCATCGAACTGTTGGTGGTCATCGCTATCATCGGGCTTTTATCGACCATATCGATTATCGCCTTGAACCAAGCCCGATCCAAGGCTAGGGATGCCAGGCGGACAGCGGATATGCGCCAATTGCAAACGGCAATCGAGTTATACTACGACCAGTACGGAGGATATCCGCCGGTAATTGATAATGATATGGGAAGTGGTCGAGATTTAGACCGCAGTGATGATAACATTTTTATGGCTAACCTGGTTGCATCTAACAATTATAAAGATCCTTGGAATGATAAAGCTAACTTCTACTATCATTGGCTAAGTTCAGCTGACTCTAACTTTTATATATATTGCCCTAGCTCCACTGCTAAATTTGCTTTAAGGATTAGCCTAGAAAATAATAGTGATCTTGCTGGCTTTGCCACTAACTGCGCAACACAGAGTGTAGCTCAGGGTTATGGTCGCTGCATCTGTTTCTATTGATATCCAATGAAAACTATCATACGTTCCAACCAAAAAGCCTTTACCCTCATCGAACTGTTGGTGGTCATCGCTATCATCGGGCTTTTATCAACCATATCGATTATCGCCTTGAACCAAGCCCGATCCAAGGCTAGGGATGCCAGGCGGACAGCGGATATGCACCAATTGCAAACGGCAATCGAGTTATACTACGACCAGTACGGCGATTATCCGGTGATAAGCAGCCCTAATGGCGTTGGATATGATTCTTCCACGGACAAGATTTTCATGACCAACCTAATATCCGCAAGATTAATCAGTGATGATTTTACTGATCCCTGGAATGACCGAGGCACTTTCTTCTATTACTAGATGGATTCTACTTTTTACGACTTCTATAACCGTTGTCCCAGCCCGGCCAGATACATGTTGATATTTGCCCTAGAAAATAATACTCCATTACCAGGTTTCGCCATCGCTTGCAATACGCAAACCTCCACTAAAGGCTACCGCCGTTGCATCTGCTTCTATTGACCGGCCTATTGTGCCGCCATACCAAAAGCCACCCGCCTTCGGGTGGCCTTTTTGTATATAAAATTCGTGACGCCTATTCCCCTTTACGCCAGGCCATGGTTTTCAGTATGCGCTCGACAGCGATGGCATAGGCAGCGAGGCGCAAGCTTACTTTATCATTCTTGTATGATTGCTGCTTCTGCCTGATCCGCTGCCAGTTACTTTCCATCTTGTCCGACAGTAGCTTCCTTAGGTAATCATCAAGGATTATCTGCCCGGTCCGATTTTGCGCCCATTCGAAATAGCTGACGATGACGCCCCCGGCATTAGCTAATATATCCGGCACTACTATTATTCCCTTGGATGACAAGATATCATCGGCCGCTAAAGACACCGGACCGTTGGCTACTTCCAATATCGCCTTAGCCTTTACCTTATCAGCGTTACTTTCGACAATCTGGTTTTCCAAGGCGGCTAAGACTAGGATATCGACTGGCAGCTCGAGCAACTGCCCGTTGCTTATCGCTTCCGCTTCCGGATATTCAGCCAGCGAGCCGCTCTCATTTTTCACCTCAGCGGCCAAATCGAGATCCAATCCCGTTTCCTTGTATATCCCGCCTTGACTGTCGCTTACCGCCACTATCTTCAATCCGTAGTCCGCCAGTTTCTTGGCCAGAATACCGCCAGCATTGCCAAAGCCTTGGATAGCGATACTAAGGTTATTGCTGCCATCAAAGTAATCATGTACCAGCGCCTTAGCGATTATATATGCTCCTTCGGCCGTAGCATCGGAACGCATCGCGATACCGCCCAATTCTTCCGGCTTGCCGGTTATCATTCCCGGTTCATGGCGACCCTCTATCTTCTCATATTCATCGAGCATCCAGGCCATCACCTGCTGGTTAGTATATACATCCGGGGCGGGGATATCCTTATCCTGCCCGAGATGTTGGTGGAAAGCTTGGATATAGGCGCGGCTCATCTTTTCTAGGAATGTCTTGTCCTTACCACGGGGATCGAATTTGATGCCACCCTTAGCGCCGCCGTATGGCAAGCCAGCTAAGGAATTCTTAAGGGCCATCCAGAAAGCGAGCGACGACACTTCGTCCTCGTTGACGTCGGGGTGAAAGCGGATACCGCCCTTGCCCGGTCCCAGCGCCTGGCTAAAACTGATGCGCCAAGCTGGATACTTAGCTCCTTCTACTTCTAACTCAGCAAAATGCGTCTCCTTAACAGAAAGCAATGCCTCTACTTGGGCATCGCTTATCAGTTCCAACTTTTGGATAGCTTTGAGACGAGCCAGATTATCAGCGAACAGGCTCATATAGCTTTATATTAAACTCTCTATCTCGGCTTTCAGGGTGTCCTTGGATCGCATGCCGATGAATTCGCCGATGACTTTACCCCCCTTAAAGAGCTTCATGTTAGGGATGCTTTGTATCTGATATTGGATAGCCAAAGTCTGGTTCTCCCCGTCTTCGGTATTTATCTTAGCGATCTTCACCTTCCCCTGCATCTCGACGGACAGCTCATCGAGGATAGGAGCCATCATGCGGCAAGGCATGCACCAAGGGGCCCAAAAATCAACCAGTACCGGCACATCACTATTGATGACCTCGCTGTCGAAAGTCTGTTTGTCTAGATTGATAGCATTACTCATATTTTTTATTTTATCATTTCTTTTATTATTTTGTTTAACTTATTATTCTCTTTCCCCGGCACAGTGCAGGCGACAAGTTCCTCGGCGATTATCTTCTCCATCAAGGAAGAGACGGCGGACTTAGCAGCCTTTAGTTGATTTATGACCGCGAAACAGTCCTTGTCCTTAGCGTCGATAAGGCGCTTTATGCCCTCTAACTGGCCGATGATGTTATTGATCCTTTGTTGCGGATTTTTCATATAATCATATATTACCATACACCCCCTAGGGGTGTCAATATCTTCCTATTTTACCCCCTCTATCCAATAATTTCCTCCGGAAATTTCCAGCTTTTTTAACCCTATCCCGCTATCTTTGAAACGTCTAGCTATCTCGCGCTCAGAAAAGGAATGATAATACCGCAGGCTACCGACCTGGCCATTACTTCCTTTCCAAGGAAAGACAAAATCATTCCAGCTAGAAAAACGCAGGTATAAAATATTCTTTAACCTAGAAGAGAGGACGTCTTTCCGAATCTTGCGATAGCGGCTAAGCCGCCAGACGGTCATAATCAAGCGGCCGCCCGGCTTGAGAACGCGGGCGACTTCTCGCAGACACTTCTCCTGATTCTTTTTCCCAGGCAGATGGTGCCACATCGCGAAAGACACGACGACATCGAAACTTCCAGCCGCTATATTGCTTAGATCGGTCGCTTCCGCTAATAAGAAGTCAGCGGCCGGATATGCAGACTTCGCCTGCGCTATCATCTGGCCGCTGTTATCAACTCCTAGATATTCTATTCTTCTCCCAACCAAGGCTCGGAGGAAGCGTCCATCCCCACAACCTAGATCCAAGACGCTATCGCCATCAGATACGAGCGTAGCCGCCTTTTCCATTTCCGGCCAAAGATGCTTTCTCCGACTGAGACTGAAGCTCTGGGCGATATCGTCATAGTTCTGGCGTGAAAGGTCGGCCAGATAATCGAAACGATCTATTTTCATACCGAATCAAGATACTCCCTATCGCGATAGTCCTTGACTCCAGCGGCCTTGCGTAGGCAATTATCACATTTGCCGCAAGGAGCGGAATCTAGGTCACCGAAATAGCTGAGGATGAACTGTTGGCGGCAGGAAGAAGTGAAGGCATATGCCTCCATCTCATCGAGCTTGTCATATGCCCGCTGTGCCTTTATCTTGAGCGCTTCATAATCAATATCGAGCTCGCCATCAGCTTTGATTAGCTTTATCTCTGTCCCCTTGAACGGGGGACGATATTCCATGACGCCTAGCTCGCCCAATTTTTTGACAGCTCGGGCAATCTTGTCTTTCTTCTCCCCGATCTTGGCGGCCACTTCTTCTAAGCTGATATCCAAGCCTTCCTCTAAACGGTTGGAAAACGTTTCATATATAGCTAGCAATATCTCGCGCTGGCTCTTAGCCCGCGGGCCGATTGATTCAAGGGCCTTTTCCAAACTTATCTCTAATTTAAGAAAACTGCTGGCGTTCTTTTCCCGTGGCCGAGAAATATACCCGCCCCGCTCCAAGATCTTCAGGCAAGTGCCGATCGCCATTTCCGGGACGGCTTCTGAAAGATTCTTGGATATTTCCGAATACGTGAGGAGGATGGATTGCTCATGCCGCTCCAAGCGTTCACTTTCGCGAGAAAGCAGATAATCGAAGACCTCCTGAATGATTCTAGGGCTAGGATTATCACCTTTGATGAAAAACTCCCGCAGATACCGATCTTGAGATGAATGGAACAACAGGCAGAAGCTTTCCTGGCCATCGCGGCCGGCGCGGCCGGCTTCTTGATAGTATGCCTCGATGGTGCCTGGCAAATCGTGATGGATGACAAAACGGATATCTTTCTTGTCGATACCTAGTCCGAAAGCATTGGTCGCGACGACTACCTGAGCGGCGCCAGACATGAATTGTTCCTGCACCCATTCGCGGCTCTCGCCATCCATCCCGGCGTGATATACCACTGCCTTCACTCCGCTATCGCTAAGCATTTCCGCCAATTCATCCGCTTTAGCCCTGGTACCGGTATAGACCACGCCTGAGCCTGGAGTATTACCGATTAGTTCCACTATAGATTCAATCTTCTGCCCGTTGCTGGCCGGTACCACCGCCAATTGGAGATTAGGCCGAGCGAAGCCGGTTACCACGAACTTCGGGTCCTTGAGGTCGAGCTGGCGGACGATATCTTCCTTTACTTCCGGCGTGGCCGTAGCGGTGAGCGCTACTACGGTAGGGTTGCCGAGTTTAGCGATGATACGACGGAGAGAAAGATAGCTGGGACGAAAGTCGTGTCCCCACTGACTGATGCAATGCGCCTCGTCAATAGCGAAGATGGAAACCTTGAGATCGGCTAGGCTATCCGAAAAGGATTGGTTATAGAAACGTTCGGGGGCAATATACACCAGCTTATACGCTCCTTGACGCAATAGGGAAAGGCGCTTGCTTGATTCCGACAACGATATTGAAGAATTGATGAAGGTAACGGGGATGCCAAGCTTCTCGAGCGCCGATACCTGATCCTTCATCAGGGCGATGAGAGGGGAGACGACAATGGTCACGCCGTCAGCCAACAAAGCCGGTAGCTGATATATCATGGATTTACCACCACCAGTCGGAAGGATGGCGATAGTGTCGCGGCCGCCAATGACCGCCTCGATCGCCTCCTGTTGACCGGGACGAAAAGACTCATATCCGAAATGAGTCTTCAATATCTCCAAAGCTCGCTTACTATTATCTTGAGTCATCCTTTCTTTTGTTTGTTTTCAAATATGGCCAGCACGTTCTTCAACAGGCAGGCGACGGTAAGGGGGCCGATGCCGCCTGGGACTGGTGTGAGCCAAGCAGCCTTTTCCTCGACTGTTTCACGATCGAAGTCACCGTACACCTTTCCCTCAACCTTGGTTATGCCGATGTCTATCAGTACGCTCCCCTTCTTTATCATCTCACCGGTAATGGCCCGGGGACGCCCGAGGGCCGATACCACTATATCGCTCTCTGCTAAGGCCGCCAAATTAGCCGGATTATCGAGCCCTTGGCAAAGCGACAGAGCCAAACCCTGTTTTTCCAGGGCCGGCTTCATTTCTTTAGCGAACGCCTCCGAGTTATACATAAGGCAAGCCTTCTGGCCAAAAAAATCACCACCAATGCTATCTAAACACGCTCTGACCGCGCCGACGACCGGCGAAGATACAAAATCAGGATGGCCAGCCCGGAAGCCGTCTACATCCTTAGTTGGGTCGATTGCCAAAATTACGGCGTCCGTATCCAAATGCGCCGGTAGTGGCAACTGTACCAGGATGCCATCTATCATCGGGTCATTGTTTAGGAAGCTAATTACTTCGATAAGGTCAGCTTGAGGAAAAGTTTCTTCCAAGCGATATACATGGACATCCACGCCCACTCGCTTGCCTTCCCGTTCCTTGAGCGAGACATATAGCTTCGAGTCCTCCCGCTCGCCGACGATTATGATGGCCAGATTAGGGCGCAACCCCTTTAAATCAAATATCCTGGCGGCAATATCATCCTTGATCTTTTCCGCCAATACTTTCCCGTCGATTATCTTCATATGCTATTTAATCAATAGTGGTAGGGATGGGAAATTTCCTTCCCATCGCCTTTACTTCCTCCCTGATTGCGGTAAGGGCTAGGGCATTTTCCGAATTCTTGAAGGCCCTGTCAATCAATTCGGCCACCCGGCGACATTCTTCCTCCCTGAAACCGCGAGTAGTGATTGCTGGTGTACCGATCCGGATACCGGACGGATTCATGGGGGGATTAGGGTCATTAGGGATAGTGGATCGGGAAACGGAAATACCAGATTGTTCTAGAGCCTTTTCCGCCTCTTTGCCCCCAATACCGCTGCTTGTCATATCGAGCAGGAAAAGGTGGTTGTCAGTACCACCGGAAACTATGCGGTAGCCGAGTTCTAAGAAACGTGAGGCCATTGCCTTAGCATTAGTAATAACCTGTTTAGCATACTCGGAAAAGTCAGGCCTTAGCGCTTCGCCGAAAGCGACCGCCTTAGCCAGCGTAACATTATCATGCGGCCCACCCTGCATTCCAGGAAAAACCGCTCGGTCGATCTGCTTGGCAAAATTTTCCTGGCACATTATTATTGCCCCCCTAGGTCCGCGCAATGTCTTATGCGTAGTACTAGAAACGACATCGAATATAGGTACGGGGTTGCTTATCTGCTTGCCGGCGATTAGTCCAGCGATATGGGCGATGTCGGCAAAGGTATAGGCGCCTACTTCGTCCGCGATATCTTTGAAGCCTTGCCAATCAACTTCCCGGGAGTATGCGCTAAAACCCGCCACGATCATCTTCGGTTTTTCAGCCAAGGCGATACGCCGGACTTCAGCCATATCGATATAGCCGGTCTCATCTACGCCATACTGGACAAAATTATATAGGCGCCCAGAAAAATTTACCTTGTGGCCGTGAGAAAGATGGCCACCATGATCGAGTTTAAGGCCCAATACCTTGTCGCCTGGTTCGAGGAAGGCCATGTAGACCGCGGCATTAGCTGGCGATCCGGACAGGGGCTGCACATTGGCATGCTGGGCGGAAAAAAGTTGCTTGAGACGGTCGATCGCCAAATTTTCCACCACATCTATCTGCTCGTTACCACCGTAATAGCGGTGACCGGGATAGCCTTCGCTATATTTATTAGTGAGCGGCGTCGCCAAGGCCTCCATGACGGCAGGTGAGATATAGTTTTCCGAGGCGATCAGCTCGATCTCCTCATCTTGGCGCCGCGCTTCCGCCTGCATAGCTGAAAAAGCTTGGGGATCGCTTTTTAGCAGATGATCATATTTCATAAGAGTTTAATTATATAATAATCTTAGTTTAGCGCTTAGGTTTTGTCAAAGATTTCACCATATACGTTTTTTTCAATCTATAGCCAAATTTCCTGTAATACCCCCGTACTCCGACCCCTGATATCACGGCCAACTTGGCGGCGCCTTCCGTCTGAGCAATCTTTTCCGCTTGGGCGATAAGCTTCCGGCCCAAGCCTTGATGCTGAATCTTTCCGATTTGGCCGACCGGTGCTAACTGGCCATATACGTGTAACTCGCGGATGATAGCGGGAGAGACCGGACTTTCCTTGTCAATCCTTAGCCGGCAAAAACCATATAGCTGGCGTCGTTTTCCGTCTTCGAAGCTGATAAAATACTCCTGGCCGCCGCTCGCCTGATACGTATCGACGAACAAATGAGCCTCCCCCTGTATTTCCCCATCTCCCACTTCGCGGCAACGGATGCAATTACACTTGACGCCTTGCTGCTCCATGATCTGGCGCAGATTGGTAATCTTGTTGCCGGCGACGATAGACTCGGCCGGAATATCGCGGATAAGACGGATGATACGGACATAACGCGGTACTATCGCCTTAGAGCGGATGATGATATCTTGCAACTGGCTATCGGTATATGGTTGATATTTCCCTTGCTGGTACCAGCGATATAGGAGACTACCTTTAGTGACAACCGTGGGATAGAACTTGATCTGGTCAGGTTGGAAGCGCTCATCACCAAACAACTGAGCAAACATCTCGACGTCTTTTTCTGGATTGGAACCAGGCAGTGCCGGCATGATGTGGTAGGTGACTTTGAAGCCGGACTGGCGCAAAAGCTTAGTAGCCATAGCTACTTCGGCGACGCCGTGTCCGCGCTTGTTTAGCTTCAAGATATCATCATCTATCGCCTGTACGCCCAGTTCTACTCGGGTACAGCCGAGCTCCCGCATCTGCAAAACCTCTGTCTCATCGATATAATCTGGCCTAGTCTCGAGCGTGAGCCCGATGATATGGTATAGTGCCTTCTCGTTCTTTTCCTGCTCTCTCATTAAATCATCTTTGAGCTTAACGAGGCTTGAAGAAAGCTTCAACGGCGAATATATAGGCTTAGCCGATATACCCTGCCTAATTCTGGCAAAATCGTTAGCTGCCCGGAAACAATTGGCAATATACCAATACTTATATTTCTCCGGCAGATAACTCCAAGTACCGCCAATCACGATCAGCTCTATCTTATCGGGCTGATGGCCGTTATCCTCCAATAATCGCAAACGGGAGATGACTTGCCAATATGGGTCATAGTGGCAACGGATGGCGCGCATCACGGCCGGCTCATTAGAAAGATAGCTGACTGGGACATCCTTTTCATGTGGGCAGTAGGCGCAAGTTCCCGGACAGGGGAAGGGTTTAGTCAGCACTGCTACTGGCGCGATGCCGGACATAGTCCGGATGGCGCGCTTGATCAGGGAATGTTCCAAGGACAGATTGGGAGATATTTCGTCCGCCGCCAACAATCGGCGATATTCCTTGAGGATGGTGGCGTTAAGGAGATTGGGAATGGTAAACTGAGACGATATTTCTCGCTTTATCTTAGCTAAATAGGCTCGGTCTATCACCCGATTTTCCGCTTTATTAACTAATTTTTTGATTGCTTCACGCATCTTTTTTCCGTATAATGTAAAGTAATGATACAATCATTCTTCAATAATCTCAAGCAATATGAATCAACTCGCTAAATTCGGCCTCAGCGCCGCCATCCTCGCTCTCACCCTATTTCTCTTGCCCAGCAACAGCCATGCGGCCGAGTGGGAAAGCAAAGGGTCGGTATACATCCCACATAACCAAATTATCGACGGCAGCTTCTATGCCAGCGGACAAAACATCGCTATCGACGGCGTAATAAACGGTGACCTTATCGTCGCCGCCCAAAATATATCTGTGAGTGGCGAGGTAGCTGGTGATATCATCGCTATCGGCCAGACCATTGATATTCAAGGAAAGGTAGGTGGCAACCTGAGGATATTAGCCAACAGTTTGAACGTCAAAGGCGAGATCGCCCGTAATGTGAGCGCTATGGCCAATAGCCTGATACTTGACCGCGAATCGCAAGTAGCTTGGGATGTTTTTGCCGCGGCTAGCCAGATCGAGATCAGAGGCGACATTAAGGGCCGTCTCCACGCCCGAGGCAACAGCGTTATCCTCTCCGGTATGGTGGGCAAGAATGCTAACATCCGGGTAGACGGAGAAGAGGGGCAGGGCACCATCAATGTTGCCTCTCAAGCTAAGATAGCTGGCGACCTAACCTATTGCTGCCAACAAAATATCAATATCGCCGACCAAGCCGATATCGACGGAGAAATCCGGGAAGAAACATTGCCGATCAAGGAAGGTACCTGGCTATCCGCTCTTGGCGCCTGGCTAATCTCCTTCCTTGGGATATTAGCGATAGGGTTAGTAATGATCTGGATTGATCGCAAGAAACGCCTAGCTAACGAAAGGCTCTCCAAAGAAGTGCTCGGTAAATTCCTGCTCAAAGGAGCGATTGCTATTATTATTACGCCAGCTGTAGCTATCTTGCTCCTATTTACCGTCATCGGCCTTCCCTTAGCCGCGACGCTTGCCTGTCTCTGGATATTACTCATCCTAGCCGGCCAAGCCGCTGGCGCCATCATTCTCGGTCGCCTAATCGCTCCATTCATCAATAAGCACTGGTCTAGTCGCGCCATATTATGCCTGGTATTAGGGTTGATCATACTTAAACTACTATCTCTCATCCCCTATGCCGGCCTCCCCATCGCGTTCCTAGTGATAGCGATAGGCGCTGGCAGCCTGATCGCGATAATCAAGAAATATAACGATTAAACATATGTTCAATAATGACGCCATCTTCAAAGCCTACGATATCCGGGGCATACACGGACAAGATTTCGATGATAATTTTGCCAAAGATCTCGGCCTCGCCTATACCGCTTTCCGCCAAAAAGAGGGCGGGCAGAAGATGAAGATAGTGGTAGCTTGCGATATGCGGCTATCCTCCCCTACCCTTAAAGAGCAACTGATTGCCGGCCTACTCGAATCAGGTACAGATGTTGTCGATATCGGCCTCACTTCCACCCCTGCCTTCTATTTCGCCGTTGCCAAACATGGCTATGACGGGGGCATCATGGTTTCCGCCTCCCATAACCCCAAGCAGTGGAACGGCTTCAAGCTTGTGCGTGAAAGATCTATTCCCATCAGCGGCGAAACCGGAATACAGGAGATAAAGGAAATCATCCGGACACAAAAATACCAGACAGCAAAAACCCTGGGTACCGTTAGCGTATTGGATATAGAAGAAGAATATCGCTCATATTGCCAGTCATATCTCGACCTGAGTAAGATAAAGCCGATGAAGATAGCGGCTGATGCCGCCAATAGCATGGGCATGGGGTATTTGGCTTGGCTTAAGGAAATGCTGCCTGGCGACCTTATCGAGTTAAATTTTCAACTAGATGGTTCCTTCCCGGCCCATGAAGCCGATCCACTAAAGGAAGAGAACTTGGAACAGCTAAAAGGCCTGGTCTTATCTGAGAAAGCCAATCTCGGCATCGCTACCGACGGTGACGGCGATCGGATATTCTTCATAAATGAAAAAGGGGAGACGATAAGCCCAGCTATCATCCGCGGCATTCTTGCTCAAGCCTTCCTTCTGGAAAAGCCGGCCAGCAAGATCGGCTATGACGTCCGCCCCGGCAAAATAACCGAGGATCTCATATTGGCTAGTGGCGGCACACCGCTGATGACTAGAGTTGGTCATTCCTTGATCAAGGAAGAGATGCTAAAGAACGATATATATTTCGCGGGTGAGTCATCCGGCCATTTCTTCCTCAACATGGAAATCGGCTGCTTCGAGATCCCCCCGGTGATGATTTTCAAGGTCTTGGAAATATTGTCCTCTAAGCCAGGTTCGGCTTCCGAAATCCTCGCCCCCTATAACCGCTATTTCCACTCGGGGGAGATAAACAGCGACGTGGATGATAAGGAAAGAATCATTGCCAAGCTGGCTGAGGAGTTCCAAGACGGCCAGATAAATTATCTGGACGGGATAAGCGTAAAATATGCCGATTTCTGGTTCAATGTCCGGGGATCGAACACGGAAAATAAGATGCGCCTCAATCTAGAGGCAATAAGCCGGAAAATAATGGAGGAAAAGAGGGACAAGGTTCTTTCTATCATCAACTCAAAATGACCGGAAATAAAAAGATATGAGGCATGCGATAAGAAGATAGATAAAGAAAAAGAGCCATCTTCAACGGCTCTTTTTCTTTTTATGCGCATGGGCTTGATTTCCGTCATGTGAGATTATTGCCATTATCATTTCCAACTGACCAAGCATAGACAGGATGAAGGATGCCTTTTCTTTTTCCTTCACCTTAAGAGGTAACAAGCAATAAGCTTTGAGCTGGAGGTTTTCGGTAGGAGTGGATATGACATGACAATCACAACGGCCACTTACGATATCCTTATTATTAAAATTTACTTTCGAGCTAGGATCGCGCGTCCAATATTCGGCAGCCGTATTAAGCCCCTTAGAATCAATTATTCTTATCGCCACCCACTTCTGGCGCGATATCGCCAAGGTCCGCTCGGCATAATCTTTTATCACCCGCTTGAATTCCAACTTAGTGTCTGGAAATTCTTTCTTAGGGACAAAAATGTCCTTAAACTCTTCGGTCAACAAATTAATCTTCCCAATATATTTGAAACTGTCGGTCAGGCGGTCTTCCATGGCCGCAATCGCCTCAGCATGAGTCTCCGCTTCAATAAAGGAAACAAACAAGGCGAAGCAGGTAAAGAACACTAGCAGGATCATCAGAAATAGGTGGGCGGGACCGAGACCAGGGATAAACAGGTTAAATTGCTGACCGAAAAACAGGAAGAATATCAAGACAAGATTCAAGGCAAAAAGATAAAGGCAGACGCGAGTTGTGTTCGGACGCTTACTCATATGGCTCCACTATGATTTTACCATAGAACGCGATTACGAATCGTAGGCTTGTTTAATATAATCTTTCACGGTGTTTTGGGAACTGAACCGACAACCATTTATCGCTATCACCAACCGCATCAACCGTTGCCATTTCTTCGGATGGCGATAGAACATGGGCAATATCTTCTTTTCCAAGGTATCATATAGCTCAGGGGCATCCACTTGGATGCTTTTCTGATATAGCGGGTCAGCCGCACTCTCCGAAGAGACCCTGGCTCGTCCGAATGACCAGCCAGTCTTGCGACGCCTATAGCCATCCACCCACCAACCATCCTTGGTACTTAATTGCGGCACTCCATTTACCGCCGCCTTCATACCGCTCGTGCCGGAAGCTTCGAGGTACGGTAGGGGATTGTTGAGCCAGAGATCGCAGCCAGCGGCCATCAGCCTAGATAATGACAAATCATAGTCTTCCAAAAAGATGATCCTGATTTCCGCCTGATGTTTTTCGGCTTTTTCCAATATTTCTGCGATGATATCTTGTCCACTATCGTCTCTAGGATGCGCCTTGCCGGAATATATTATTTGCAAAGGGAAATTCTTATGTATTCTAAGGAGATGATCCATGTCAGACAGAAGCATCGCTGAACGCTTATAGGGCGCGAACCGGCGAGCGAAACCAATGGTAAAGGCAGTCTCGGACAACTCTATCCCTGTAACCTCTTCAGTATGGGAGATGAGGGATCGTTTAGCCAAAGCATGCGCTGACGCTAACTCCGCCAGGGGGATGCGCCTAACTTCCTTCAAGCGACTATTATCCTCCCGCCACTGCCCAAGGTAATGATCAAATACTGTCGCTAAAGCGGGATTAGTCCAGTAATTGGCATTGATACCATTATTGATGCTAGCGATACGGAAATCTGGATACATCTGGCGCAAAATACGTTGATGTGGCCGGGAAACGCCGCTGATGAAGCCAGATAGGGACATTCCCATGAAAGTCATATCCACCCTATCCTGCGGATCGGCAAAATGAACCAATATATCCTTGAGGGAAGGGCAATGGGCAACCATATCCTCAAGACGGAAGCTATCATTGCCTGCTCTTATCGGCGTATGATTAGTGAAGACGATTTTTTCCTTTATTGCCGCCACCCCCTTTTCCCAGGTGCTGGCTTTAGATTGCGACAACAGGTATGCCGCGGCTAAGCTATTATGTCCTTCATTAAGGTGAAACTTCTTTGGGTCATACCCTAACTTCTCTAATAGCTTAATGCCACCGATGCCCAGCACTATTTCTTGGCGCAAGCGATAGTCGATATCGCCGCCATAGAGGAAGCTGGTTATTAGCCTATTCTGGGCACTATTGGCTGGGCGGGAGGTGTCCAGGAAATATACCGGAACAATTCCACCACCGATGCCCTTGATCAAATATTCCCAGGCGCCAACCTCGACCATCTCACTACCTATCTCTACGCTGATTGTGTCCGATAACTTCTTGAGCCCGGTAAAATCATAGTCACTCTCCGGAAAAGATACTTGGCGGCCATCGATTATCTCCTGGTCAAAGTATCCTTTATCGCTCAGCATAGTCACCCCTACCATCGGGTAGCCTAGGTCAGCCGCCGATTTCAAGATATCACCCGCCAAGACACCAAGACCACCAGCATAGCTGCGTACACGGTCCTCCAGGCCTATCTCCATGCTTAGATAGGCAACTTTGTAGTCTAATTTATCCATGATTATTCCTTATATACCGCCAAGTCGAAAGAAAGATAGATAGTATCATCAATTGCCCGATCAGCTAGATCGGAGAAGAACTTGTTCGACCCATATTTTATATCCCACTGAGTCCGGTCGACACCGAATTCCGCCTTGAGCATGTCCTGGCCATTACTCTGATATGAATATGCCTGGAAACTAACCGGTTTACTGATATCCTTGACCGTCAAGCTGCCATTGACATTATAAATTCCTTCTTCTGTGCTGCTTGCCTGATTAATGACAAAGACCGCTTCCGGAAATCGTTCCACCGCGAAAAAATCATCGGATTTGAGATGATTGGAAAGCATATCACCGCCAGCGCCATCGTCCTTGCCCGTCCTGTCTGTGCTGATGCTGGTCATATCTAAGACTATCCGCCCCGAAACTATATCGCCTTGGTTGATTTGAAAATTCCCTTCCTTGATTTCTACTTTTCCATAGTCTTCGTAATTAGCGATCAAGGTCTTCTTACCCATCCATTGCAGGTCGCTACCAGCCCGAATCTCATAACTGCCGTCAGAGAGAGCCTCATTGGTAGTCTCCTCGGCGACGGTGTTGGGTGTAAAGCCGCCATCCTGGCCATTGCCACGCAGGAGCATCCAGCCGCCCGCAACAACAATGACAAATATTATGACGTATGTAATATATTTATTCATAAGTTTTAAGTTAATTTATAGCCTATATATGATAGCAAAGAAATCTATTCTTGATAATACTAGCGATAGAGGTACTTCATGGCCTGGCGTTGACGGGAAGCAATTTTTGCCTTGGCGCGGTCGCTAAACTTACGAGCCGAACCGATAGAGAAGCCCTTACATTTTATACCACAAAACCTCAAGGTGTGATGAGTTACTGTACGCAAAGACCGGTCACGGAGGATTAGGAGATTATACCAGCGGGGGGCACCGCTCGCCGAAAAGACCGCCGCTCGCTTTCCTTTGAGCAGTCCAATCGGTATCCCCCGCCGATAGCGGAAGCCGAAGTGGGAAGACAAGACTCGGTCGAAAAATCCCTTAAGTATCGCTGGCGTCCCCTGCCACCAGGTGGGATATATGAATACCAACTTGTCTGCCGCGATGATCTTTTCTTGATATATCTTTATCTCTCCCTGGGCCTGATGATCCTTAGCATTTAGTTCCTCCGCCTTGAGACGGGGATCATATGAATCTTGATAGAGATCCAATATCTCGAAATCTAGATTGTTTTCCTTAAAATATTGCTCGCAAAGAGCTAAAAAGTGTCCATGGTGGCCAGTGTGGCTAGGATGAGCATATATTACCAAAGTCTTCATAACATTTATACATTCATTTTATTGTCAGAATATTATATCATATCAGAAAAAACTTGGCTGCGGTCGGGATTGATAGTATAAAAGGATGAAAAATGGTTGTTTTTCCTCTCTCGACTTTCCTCTTACCAAGATATTTAGTAGACTGAAAGTATGACTAAAGAAAAGTTCAGCCAATCATTAATCCTATTTTCCCTGATAATGGTACCAGCATACACCCTGACTTTCGACTTAAAAAAGTCCCCCTTCCAATATACCTTCAGCATGATAGGCAATTGGTTCGGGCACCGGGCGGGATTTATCGCTTGGGGAGTAATTACGGCTGGATTGCTGCTTACCGCGATATATAATATTTATAGGAAATTAGAGTTTAGAAGTAAAAAAGCCTATCGCCTCCTCTATCTCCCCCTCTTTTTCCTCATCCTGGCTGTCGTAACGCCGACGGTCGATAGCGAACCACTGCAACAGGAATTAGAGAATAAATTATTCTACTTTAATCTCCACGGCCTATTTGCCGTATTGTTCGGCGCCTTCCTGCTCACCTCGCTGTTTATCTTCTCTAGATACCTGGCCTTTATCGAAAAAAGACTATCAATATACTCCCTCCGCTGGCTGCTGATAACGGCCGGAGGCTCCATCATCACCCTTTTCCTCTTCGGCATGTCTGGCATTTTCGAAATGTTTTTCTTCTTTTCCCTGTCAATCTTCCTGATAGCGATAACAACCGGAAGCCTAGCCACCAAGAACGATGAAAAAAAGAAAAAAGCCATCGGTTAAGATGACTTTGGAAAATTCTTTTAAGACAAGTACCACGAATCATTATGATTCGTACGACGTTTCGGTTTGCGGATCATACTATAAGATTATCTTAGGCAAAAAAAGACAACGCCCTCAAGCAACATCCAGGATAATCGATCTTATCGCTGCCAGAAACAATATTATAAGATAACCGCCACTAGCCGCTATCACTGGTATCCCATTTTAGTCCAAAACAAAAATAGCCCTTGATTGTGGGACTATTTTTTGGCTAATATTGGGTGGCTAAGCGCAAAAGTTGGAAAACTTTTTTGATGGAGTATTTGGTAAATTGATATAAAAAATGGACCCTCTTTTAAAGGATCCAAATTATTACAAGCCCACACTTGTCCAATCCCAGTTAAATTTCCACGAATCTTGGCCCATGTTCGTAGCCACAAGCAATCTTCCGTTTAAAAACCAATTAATCTCGTGTGGCGGCGAAGGAATTCGTTTAATTTCAGGGAACACTTCTTTAACAGCCAGCGCTACTTCTTCTTTATTAAGCCCGGTAAGACAAATCTTTTCAAAAGTAATTAGTTCTGCTGTTATAAAATCTTTTTTAGTTAACTCTTTTAAATCATTAATAGCGGATAGAACTTTTTCTTCCATGACATATTTTTAAAAGTTAATATTTCAACGAACTATGCCAATATTATATCACATAAACTATATTTTGTCAATTAGTTAACGTTCTCTTTAGGGGGTAGTTCATTTTTAACAAAAAAATACCCCATTTTACTGGGATATTTTTAATTCTCTTCTAGGGGTGCCTACTGGGAATTGAACCCAGGCTAACGGGACCACAACCCGTCGTTCTACCATTAAACCATAGGCACCATTATTTCCCCCTATTCCTCCTTCTCCTCTTCTTCACTCACTGCTAGGACGTCGCAACAATGCTCATGGCAATGAGCGCAATCGCAACTTCCGAACATCTCTTCTTCAGCTAAAGCTGATCCTTCTTTCTTTTCTTCTTCCATATTTGGTTATCCTTAATTATTTTATTATTTCTTTCTACCCTTGGTACGCCCGGGGGGAATCGAACCCTCATGACCAGCTTAGAAGGCTGGTGTTCTA
>CAZSAA010000017.1:0-18264 GCA_964604915.1 uncultured Gammaproteobacteria bacterium | reverse complement strand
ATTCGGCCCTCTGTATTATACTGGGGACCATGAGTTTAATCGTCGTTAGCCTGTTCTCGATAAGGGCTAAGGATGATTATAAGGCAAGGTATATCCTGTTAGAAGGGCTGTATGACCTTTGCCCCCGCGTCGACCTGGAGGCCATCTGCAAGGCCAATTATAGCTTCCTCGTCGACAAGATGAGCGGCCGTATCGAATATTTCTACGGCTATCATCTGGAACGATGGACCTGCTCCCAGATTGGCGAGCATTTATATGGCCTTGATTGGACGGTGGGAAATAAGCGTAAGAAACTCCTCTGGGGAATTTTAGCTTCATCTTTAGCCTCGGCCAATCGCCAGAAATTGGTGGCGCTATCTTTTCAGGCAGGTTCTGGTCTCTATCACGAACGCGGAAAGCGGTTGATATCGTCATTCCTGGAAGCCGGCGTGGATGGAATAATATTCTTCGATCAGAAGCAGCACAAGGCCACTAAGCCTCGGGCAAAAGTCATCCAGCTTGTGCCAAGCGAGGTGGAAATGAACCCATCAAGAAATTAAAATATGGAAGCCAACTCAGGCTTCCTTTTTTTTGTCGTTTCCCGCCTATTTCGCTTGCCTAAATCCATGGGTGTGATAAGATTATTTATTAACGTTGAACCTTAAAAGCACCCATCATGATAAATAATCTTTCTTTTAGAGACGGAATGAAGGTTTTAGGTTTTGTAGCTGAAATTATCAATGACTTCAAGCCTAGTCCCAAACGCGTTTATTCGCTTCTCGCTTACCAGCGGAACCGGATGCGTAGCGATTTGCTGGCCTATTTCTGCGATAATTTTGTAGAAGCAGAATCTATTTGCCGGACTGATCCTAACGATGACTTGCTGTTCGATTGGAGCATGGATTATCTGAGCTTGGTTCCTAGCAGCTTGGCTAAACCTTCCTTCTACGATCACATGGCCCTGCTCAATTTCATCCTGCACGTGATGAATGAGGCTAGTCCTAGTCCCAAGCAAGTGGAATTCCTCTTGTCCTATAAGAAATCTGCGCTAAGAGAAATCTTGGGCGCCTATCTTCGGGAATTTGAAGGGCAGGGCGAAGTCGGACTGGAAAGCGAAGAAGCTGATGAAATATTTAAAGTCGGGATCGATTATTCCAAGTCAGTTCATGAGTTTGTCGCCAGTGCCGGCTTCTATATGATCGATAAAGGCATATCCCAGCGACACTTCAAGGTGAAGCCGGTTCCCACTCAGTCCTTCTTGCACTTGAAGTTATACCCCTATGAGGGTTCTCTGATTGATGCTCAGAAGATGGTGGTGGAAAAAAGATTGGCCATAGCTGGATTACTCGAGATATTGGCCTTTGCTGCTAAGTATCCCGAAGTCCAGCGCCGCCAGAACGTTATCGAGCTTCGTGATGCCTGGAGCCGCCCAGCCGGAAAGCATTTTGTTTGCCTGACCGAGAGGAGAAAACGTAGGTTTGGTGCGGTGGTTCCGGAGAATATGGAACTAGAGCGGTCAGCAATATTGCTGCTCGCTTAGAAACAGAAGACCCCTAATAATGGATGCCAGGGGTCTTTTTTTTGTTTAGATGTTTTCCTAGAATTTTCCCGAGCTGCCGAAACCTTGCTCGCCTCGATCGGTATCCGTGCCTATCTCTCCTTCTTCGACAGGGAATTGAGGCGCTGGCTGGATGATGATTTGGGCAATTTTCTGGCCAGGCACGATATGGTATATATCTTCGCCCAGATTTTTCATCACTACTTTCACTTCGCCGCGATAGTTCGGATCGATGACGCCTCCCATAGTCTTCATACCTTCGGAAGCCAGTCCGCTCTTATCCCAAATTAATCCGACGTGGCCGGCTGGTATCTCTAGCCTTATCCCCGTAGGGATGGAAGCTTGCTCATATGGGGCTAATGACCGGTATTCCGTAGAGAAAAGGTCGAAAGCGGCATCGCCCTCGCGTCCTCTGGCCGGTAGTTTGGCTTCGGGTCGGAGCCGTTGGGCCTTGAGTATTGGTTCTTCGGCTGCTTTTCCCGGCTGGTTAACGTGATCCTGATTGACATTAATGACGTTATGCACCACGGTCGGATTGTTTTCGATAATTTGAGCCGGCTTATCTCCTTTTTTAGGGATAAGTTCAGCTTTTGGGGCTAGTTGATGGGTGTTGATGATTTCCCCCACCGCCTGGAAGGAACTGCCGTAGCGGCAAGCGTAGCCCTTCTTCTCACTCAGTTCATGAGAGACGACTTCCCACATTATGTCGCTAATATCTTCGATTGACAGGTTGGCGTTTATCTTTATCCATCCCTTCTCTTCGCCCAGCTTCAAGTGAGCCCAGCGTACCTTGTTTATCAGGTCATTATCATTCTCATGCTTGTGGCCGTCCTCTATTCCTTGGGTGAAACGTTCGCCGTCGAATAGGAAGACTAGGTCTTCACGCAGCAAGCCTTCGTTAGCGTGGCGTAGGAATTCTTCTTCCACGTCCGCGCCTAGTCCCCAAGCGATGCCGGTGCCTTTGTAATCCTCCGCGACGACGATAGTGCCAGCATCGAGTTTTCGCAGCAGTTCGTCTTGGTATTGGAAGCGATTGAGAGCATAGATTATCTGGGCTTCCCGGGCATCGAGGCCATATGGGTTGCCGTGGCGCAAATAATCATTGAGCATGGATCCGGACGGCTCCAGGCCGTAGATAGGGTATTTTATATATTCGGCACAATGGCCTTCGGCTTTGAGTTTCTCCACCAGAAGTTTCGCCTGGGTGGTCTTGCCCAGGTTATTTATCCCGTAGAGGACGATGAATTTGCCGGGGTAATTGTGGCGCATAGTTACAAAAAGGGAGCTCCGGTCTCGCGGCCGGACGCTCCTCCTTGGCGTATTCGTGTCTTAATCTTTAACCTTTTCCAAGATTTTGTCAATCTGGGCGTACAAGTCATCTAAAGTCCCGTTATTATCCAGGGAAAACTCCGCTGTGGCCATTATTTCCGGGATGGTTATCTCGGTTTCTTTTTGGTGGTCGGCCAGAAAATCTTCATAGGTCTTGTCTGCTTCGCCAGGATTCTCATTGCGCGCTACCATCCTCTTGTACCGTATTTCTGGATCAGCGTCCACGCTTATCAAATGGAAGCCGGGCAACTCGGAAAGGTATTTTATATCCGCCAAGCGCCTAGCTCCGTCGACGATGATAAGGGGAGACTCCGATTTTTCCACGTCCCTGGCCATAGCTTTGGCCAGCAAGTCTTCACCGAAAGATTGGCGCGCCCAAGTAGATAGCGCGATGATGTTCTCGCGGCTGGTCTGTATCCCTAGGCGGTTCAGAGCGTCACGCAGGATGTTAGAGAAACGGAAGCTGTCGGCGCTGTATTTGCCTTCGATATATTTCTTACAAACGTCCTTGCCGGAAGCGATGAGGCCGGAGAAGACTAATATTATCTTGTTCTCTTGATTATCCATATCATTCATGCTTAACCTTATACCTCACGGCAAAAGAATTGTCGTTTATTTTTTTTAAATTGATCAGCTCTAGCTCCACCGCGGCCTCTTGGGCGAAAATCGATAGGCCGGTTCCGAATAGTTTTGGTTCTACCGTTATCGCTAGCTCGTCGATCAGTTCGTGGGAAAGGAAAAGGGAATTAATGCCGGCGCCGCCGCCGAGCAGGGCGCTCTGATATCCCATTGCCTCAAGCTTCTCGATCAGTACTTCCGGCTCTCCCTTATACCACATCACACCTTCAATGGGCTTTGGATTATCTTCCATGCTCAGTACGACATTGAGGCGGCCAGGCAGGGGGCGCTTGAAAGTACGGAAAGTGTTTTCGCCCATGATTATGACGCCATGTTCTTTCGATTCGGCTACGAAGAGCTTCTTGTCTTCGGGGCTGGTCCAGTCGGCCAGATGTCCGCTGTGGCGCGCGATTTTCCCGTCGGCCGTCATGGCCATCATTAATACTATTTTCATATCTTGTCAGTTTAGAAAAAAGGCCGTAAGTGAGTAATACGGCCTATTGAATTTTAAATCGCGATCGGCGCCTTGATGCCAGGGTGCGGATCATAGCCTTCCAGTTCGAAATCTTCGAATTTGAAGCCGAAGATATCCTTTACTTCTGGGTTGATCTTCATCTTGGGCAGGAGGCGGGGTTCGCGATCTAGCTGGGTCTGCACTTGCTCGACATGGTTATTGTATATATGCAGATCGCCGAACGTGTGGACGAAGTCGCCCAGTTTTTTGCCAGTCACCTGGGCTACCATCATCGTGAGCAGGGCGTATGAGGCGATATTGAAGGGCACGCCGAGGAACAGATCGGCGCTACGTTGGTAAAGCTGGCAGGAAAGCCGGTCTTTAGAATCCACGTAGAATTGGAAGAGGGTATGGCACGGGGGCGGGGAACTCTTCTTATCCTTGATCAGCTCTTGCAAGTCTGCCACGTTCCAACCGCTGACAATTATGCGCCGGGAATCCGGGCTATTTTTGATCATGCTTATCGCATTAGCAATCTGGTTTATTTTTTCGCCATCCTTGCCTTCCCAGGCCGTCCATTGCTTGCCATATATCGGCCCTAGGTCGCCATTCTCATCAGCCCATTCGTCCCAGATAGTCACGCCATTGTCGTTGAGATATTTGATATTGGTATCTCCTTTAAGGAACCACAAAAGTTCGTAGATTATCGATTTCAAATGGACTTTTTTCGTAGTGAGCAGGGGGAATCCCTCGTTAAGGTCGAAACGCACCTGACGGCCGAAAACGCTGCGCGTCCCGGTACCGGTCCGGTCATCTTTGCCTAGGCCGTTGTCGGTAACGTCCCTGAGCAGATCGAGATACTGTTTCATATGGTTATTTTTTTTTATGGTTATTGTTAAAAAGCTTCCTCTAAAATTAGCACTATTATCCGAGGAAGTCAAAGGTATTACATATTATCATATTTCTCTACTGCCTTGTCGATGATATCGAGTCCAATCCCGGCCTCTTCGAAGATTTCCTTGCTTCTCTGGCTGGCGTGGTAGTCAAGGGCGCAGACGACACGCTTGATGCCGGCGTTAATAATCATCTTGGCACAGACGTAGCAAGGAGTCATCTTGCAATATAGGGTGCCGCCTTCCAGGGCAATACCCATGCGCGCCGCTTCGCAGATGGCGTTTTGTTCGGCGTGGGCGGTGCGGATGCAATGCTGGGTCTGGCTGCCGTCGGCATGGATAACGGTATGCATCTCATGCCCTACCTCGTCGCAATGGGGCAGGCCGCAAGGCGATCCGGCATAGCCGGTCGCGACGATGCGCCGGTCGCGAGCGATGACACAGCCGGCTCGTCCCCGATCGCAAGTGCCGCGCGAACCAACCATTTCGACGACCTTGAGGAAATACTCGTCCCAGGTGGGGCGTTTGTATGATGTGTTTTCCATAGATTAGGGTTTAATTACTCTTATATTCTATCGCATCTGGAATATTATTTAAATATTGACCATTTATCCTTTCTGTTGCCGGAATTCATTTGTCTTTTACCCCCATACGGGCTAAAATATATATACTTGAAATGTATGAAAAAAGCTTTGATTATCGCCATATTTATCATATTCCTCCCATCATTAGCCAAAGCGGCCACGATGGCCGAGCGCTTGTCCGGACGCATCTTGCTGGATGTAGCCAAAAACGGGGAAGCCTGGTATGTCAACCCGCTGGATTTGAAGCGGTATTACCTTGGCCGTCCCGCTGACGCTTTCGCGGTCATGCGCGAACTAGGCCTCGGGATTTCTGAATTGGATTTTCAGAAGATTGCTCAAGCCGGCCTGCCAGTAGCTGGCGATACAGAATTAGCCGGGACGCTTTCCGGGCGTATAGTGTTGCAGGTGGAAAAGAACGGGGAAGCCTGGTATATCAATCCGGTTGACCTCAAGAAATATTACCTCGGTCGGCCGGATGATGCTTTCCGGATCATGCGCGAGCTGAGTCTCGGGATATCGCAAGCTGATTTGGCTTTGGTCCATAAGCCGGGGCTGTCTGAATCGATCGACCAATACAGTCGGTATGAGAGCCGGAAAATCGAGACGGAGCGCGGAACTTTCTCAGCAGAAATGATCACTATTTCTCTGGATAACCCCAAGTTGCGGATCATCACTGATTCCGCTGACGAGGCAGATTGTGATATCAATTGCCAAGCCAAGAGCGTGGCTGATTTCGTCTTTAGCAATGATGGCTTCGCCGGCATCAATGCCACCTATTTCTGCACCGATTCAAGTTGCCAAGCTCCCAACTATTATTTCTTCCCCGTGTATAATACCCGCCTTGGCACGCTCATTAACGAGGACCAGCTAAAGTACTGGACAACCGGTCCCATCATGGCCTTTGACACTGCCAACAATTTCTATTACTTCAAGGATTCCCGTGACTTCAAGGGTGTGGCCGAATTCGAAAACCAATACGGCGTGAAGCTCCAGGCAGCGCTCGGCAACAAGCCTAGGCTGGTAGAGGCGGGTATGAACGCCCTGATCGATTGGGAAATAGACAAGGGGCAGCGGGACGGCAAATACCTACGTAACGCCATCGCCTATCGCCAGGGACAAGCTGGTAGCAAGGGGGAAATAATCCTGCTCGTCTTGCGCTCGGCTACCCTCGACGATCTCGCTACCGCCATCAAGAGCCTCGAGGTAGATTATGCTCTCAATCTCGATGGCGGCTATTCCACCGGGTTGATCTATAACGGGGAGTATATGGCCGGTCCTGGACGTAATGTGCCTAATGCGATAATCTTTTCAGAAGGCTAGGTAGTATGGCGGATAATCTGGACAATCTGAAAGTACAGCTAGCTAAAGACAGGCAGATTATCTTGTCGGTAAGGGTGACGGCTGGCGCCAAGGTTGAACGGATCATTGGTCTCATGACTGATGGGACGCTCAAGGTCGCCATTGCCAAAGCGCCAGAAAAGGGGCAGGCTAATAATGCCCTGTGCCGGCTCTTGTCGGAAGAATTCCAGACGGATAAAAAGGCCGTCATGATAATCAAGGGCCAGTCTAGCCCGCATAAAGTGATAAAAATAGTTATTTGAGTATGGACGTATCCGTCATCATCGTATCGTGGAATGTCAAAGACAAGCTGAGGGCTAACCTGGAGGCTCTTTTTGCATCCGTTGGCCAGGTTTTTTTCGAGATTATCGTAGTCGATAACGCGTCAAGTGACGGTTCGGCTGAGATGATCAGGCGTGATTTTCCGTCCGTCCATCTTTTAGCAAATAATCAGAATTTAGGATTCGCCAAAGCCTGCAACCAGGGATTAGTCGCCTCTTCCGGCCGCTATGCCCTCCTACTAAATCCTGATATGGAAGTATTTCCCGATACGCTCGCCAAGATGGTCGCCTGGCTCGACAAGAATCCACAGGCAGTGGTCGCTTCGGGCAAGCTGGTAGACGAGAAGGGAAGAATAGTGCCACATGTCCGACGCTTTCCCCGCCTCTTTGATCAGCTAGTTGTGGCGCTCAAGCTCGGCAAACTATTCCCTCGTTTGCTTTCTGTATATCTCTGCGCAGATTTCGACTATCGCCGGAGTGCGTCCGTCGATTCGGTGCGTGGCTCTTTCTTTTTCATCAACAAGTTCGAATTTGGTAAGCTCAGCCGCGGCCGGCTGCCGCTTCTTGACGAGCGGTATTTCATTTGGTTTGAGGAGGTGGATTTTTGCCAGCAGGTACGGACGCTAGGCGGCGAGGTTTGGTACTATCCAGGCGCTAAGGCGCTCGATTACGTGGGGGCTAGTTTTTCCCAGGTCGGATTGCGCCAGAAGCAAGGATATTTCCGCGATTCCATGCTCAAGTATTTCGGCAAGTGGCACGGTTTCTTCCCGAAAACCATCCTTTGGCTAGCCTGGGGAATCAGCTGGATAACCTTGCCCTTGATCATCATATGGCGAAAAAAATAGGGATAATCATGGTTAATTTCAAGGATTACGCTGAGCGCTTTTTGGAGGAGGCGGCCGTGTCTCTTCGCTTGCAGTCATATTCGGCTGATTCTTTCAGGCTGTATATAGTCGATAATGTTTCGACCGAAGAGTCGAGGCAGGCGATCGCTAGAATCTGTCCGGAAGCGATAATCATCTCTCGGGAAGACGGTAACTACTGCGCGGCCAACAATGCCGGGGCCGCCGCGGCAATTGCCGATGGCGCAGAATATTTGATTTTCGCCAATATGGATACCGTCTTTAGCCCGACCTGGCTGGAAGAATTGGTTATATGTCTCGAATCGGACCGTTCTATCGGCATCGCTCAATCGAAGGTGTTCCTGTATCGAGGTGATATGGTCGGGGAAGAGCGGATAAATAGTCTGGGCAATCTCATCCATTTCCTGGGTTTCGGTTTCACTCGCGGCAATGGGCATCCGGCTTCGGAATATGACCGATATTTGTCCGAAGCAGGAAAATATCCGGATATTTCCTATGCGAGCGGCTGTTCGCTGATGATAGGGAAGGCATTGTTCGTTTGGATTGGCGGCTATGACGAGCAGTATTATATGTACCATGACGATGTTGAGCTTAGTCTCAAAGTGAAATTAGCTGGATACCGGGTCGCCTTAGCCCCCAAGTCGGTACTGTGGCATAAATATGAGTTTTCCCGTAGTGTCGGTATGCTATACTACATGGAACGTAACCGGCACATCTTCTTCCTTTCCTTCTATCCCCTCCATATTATTTTTCTTTTGGCCTTGCCGCTGCTCGCTATGGATCTAGGGGTCGTCATCTTTTCCCTCAAGAATGGCTGGACGAAGGGGCTGATGCGCGCTGTGGGTTATTTTTTCCGCGCTAAGAGCTGGTCGCATATCATCAAGCGGCGGCGGGAGCTTAGGGTGCTCGCGGGTAACCGGAGAAAAAAGATTATCCTATCTTCCTTGGTTGGCCGTCTTGACTTCCAGGAGATAGATAATCCCCTCCTCAAGATAGTTAACCCTCTTTTTGATATATATTGGAAGATAATAAGAAAGATTGCCTAATATGGATATCTCAATCATCATCGTCAATTACCGCTCTAAGGGCAAGCTAGCTAATTGTCTGGAATCTATCCGTTGTTTAGATACTTCTGGCTTGCTGGTCCAGACTGTCGTGGTAGAGAACGCTTCGGGTGATGATTTGCATGAACTCCGGGACAAGTATAATTTCAACCTGATTGAGAGCGGACGCAATCTTGGTATGGGTGGCGGCAATAATCTGGGCATAAGTGCTTGTCTTGGCCGCTATATTTTGGTCTCCAATCCGGACATATCTTTTTCTCCTGATGCTGTCAAGAAAATGTACCAGTATCTTGAATCACATCCAGAGGCTGGCTTGGTGGCACCTAAGCTCATCAATCCCGATGGCAGCCTGCAGTATTCTTGTTTCCGTTTTCCTAAACTCCTCATGCCCTTCGCTCGCCGTACCTCGCTAGGGAAATTTTTCTCGGCCTATCTTGATGAATATCTCATGAAGGATCAAGAGCACGATTCGACGATGGCAGTCGATTGGGTGCTTGGCGCTTGTTTTATGGTAAGGCGGGGCGGTGTCGGCTTCGAGCACGGTCGCCTTTTTGATGAACGCTATTTCATGTACTTCGAGGATACCGACCTAGGACGCCGGATCAAGCGAGCTGGACAGAAAGTGATATATTATCCGGAAGCCATCGTCATCCATGATCATATCCGTGCTAGCGCGCAGAAGCCTTGGTATCGGGCGGTGATAAGTGATAAAATAGCTAGAGAACATATAAAGTCTTGGCTCAAGTATTTTTGGAAATGGAAGGGAGCCGAGTGAATATAATCATATGAATAAGATCAAGAAAGCAATCTTGCCAGTCGCGGGGTTCGGCACCCGTTTCCTGCCAGCCACTAAAGCTCAGCCCAAGGAGATGCTCACAGTGGTAGACAAGCCGGTAATCCAATATCTGGTCGAGCAGGCGGTAGAGGCAGGGATTGAAGAGATAATCTTCGTCACTGGCCGGGGTAAGCGCGCCATCGAAGATCACTTCGATTATTCTTTCGAATTGGAAAAGACGCTAGTGGAGAAGAATAAGCTGGACCTGGTCAAGAAAGTAAAAGCAATCGAGAATTTGGCTAAGTTTTCCTATGTCCGCCAGCCTTTGCCACTTGGCGACGGGCACGCGGTCAATTGCGCCGCCCACCTTATCCGCGAGGACGAAGCCGTGTTAGTGATGTTTGGCGATACCTTGTATGATTCTAAAGTCTCTCCGGTAAAGCAAGTGATAGACGTCTATGAAAAATATGGCGATTCCGTTATCGGTCTGGCCGAAGTCGAAAGGGAAGAAGTGAGTCAGTTCGGTGTTATTGATGGCTTGGATCTAGGCGACGATGTCTATGAGATAAAGCGGTTTATCGAGAAGCCGCCAATCGAAGAGGCGCCATCCAATCTCGTCCAGGTGGGTATAAATATCATTACGCCTGAGATAATGCAGATCCTCAAGACCATGAATTCCGGTAAGTCTGGAGAAATCCGCCTGGCCGATGCCTATGACGTCCTCTTGGGCCAAGGGAAAGCCTTGTATGGCCGTAAGCTGGAGGGGGAGTGGCTTGATACCGGTAATAAATTTAATTTCATCAAAGCGACCATCAAGATCGGCCTCAAGAATGAAGAGGTGGGTGAGCGGTTGAAGAAATTAATTACCCAGATAGCTAAGGATTTATAGCTTATATCTATCTATTTAAAAAACCGCCTTTAGGGGCGGTTTTCTATATCTCTTTTTTCTTTACTCCCATCTCTCTGTCTTGGTGTCAATATAGCGGTAGACAGCGGCGGTATATGCCATTTGATTGGGTACTACAAGGGATAGCGAAGCCATTCAAATCCATATTATTTTCCAGAGCGAAGAGGATGCAAACTGCGGCTTGAGGCCCGCCACTCACGTTGCACCAACTGGTACTGAAATTAGAGTAGGCTGGAGTCATGTACATATAATAGAAAGGGGAGGGGGTATTCCATGGATCTTTCATGTCCGATGAGATCAAACCGGCGCTAGCTAGGTCGGGTATGAATACATTGTCAGCGCTCAAGTCTAGTCCGGTCATGTCGGCATCGGTTAGCGGCGGATACCCGTCGTATTGGTCATAGTACATGTTCATAGCGTTGACTAATTGGTGCATATCAGCTAATCGCCTCGAATCCCTAGCCTTCGATCTGGCCTGGTTCAGCGCTATGATGGAAATAGTTGATAAGAGACCGATGATAGCTATTACTACCAGCAGTTCAATCAGGGTGAAGCCTTGCCTTATCTTTTTTCGATTAAATAAAAACATAGCACGTTATCTACTATATCTCTATTATACTTTATGCAGGGATAGTGGCAAGTTGAGTTATTTCATCTTGATCTGGTACACGCCTTGTTGCTGTCCTATCTTGGCAAAGAAATAGGCGATGCTTTCTTTTTGGTCGAACCCGAATAGCTTCAAGTTCTCGCCTCGGAAAAGCTCGACGCTAACATTCTGACCAGTCATCTCTAGGGCGCGCAGGTAATCGCCGGCCGCATAGATAATAAAACGGCTGTCTTCTTGCTTGAAAGCGCCACTTATCTTCTCCGCTATCCTCAGCAGGGTATCATCTTGGCCACTCTTGATGTCGGCCAGATGGATTTCAAAGTCGGTGGCGTAGAGGATCTGGCTTCCCCCTATCCACTGCCAGGTCGATGTCTTATCAAACGTCTTGAGTAAGGGCTGACCGGTCGCCTTAGGGTCGATTATGTAGAGAGATTGCTTCTGTCGATCATATAAATCTATCCATCCCGCCTTGTCTATCGCTAAGCTATAGCTAGAAAAAGGTAGGTCGATGCTTTTCTGTATCTTGCCGGCGTAATCTAGAATCTTGAGTTTTGATTTTTGGTCTTCGTTGGTAATGATTATGAGGTAGTCGCTGGTCGCTATGATATCTTGGATGTCGTCTCCGGAGGCAATTACTTGCGTAGACAGGTCGGAAGTATTGAGACAGTTGAGGTTGTCCCCATAGGCGTAATATAGTTTCTGTTGCTGACTCTGATAGCAGAGGGCGCTGGCCCCTCCGATGATCGAAGAAAAATTGGTATCGCTCAAATCTTTCCGGAAATCATATAGACGGCTGCCGAGCAGGAGCTTGGTACCACCGTCTATCCAAGCGAAGCGCGAAGATGAAGCGTTACCCCCCAGTTCTATTACGGCTTGGGAGGCAGTTTCGACCACCTTCCAACCGTTATCGGTTTCTGCTAGGATGCGGCTGTTATCCGGACTGAGGCTGAAAGCGCCATCTCCGGAAGAGAGCAGAAGCCAAGGCAGTTCGTTGCGGAAGAGATTTACGTCATCTATCAGAGTGGTCTGGCCTGGGCGTATTTCTACCGTCTTCTGGATAGGCCAATATCCTTCCAGTTCTAAGGAGAGGCTATAGCGGCCGGGTAGCAGGTTACCAATCTTGGCTGGAGTGGCCGTTTCCGCCTTTTTCAAGCTAGTGAGGGAAAATCTAGTCAGCGGTTTCTCATCTATACTTATCATCGCGCCTTCTGGATTAGATTCGACGATGAGCATGCCGGTCTTCTGGAGAATGCGATCTAAGGAGAAAGGACGCGTGAAAGACAGTTTATATCCCGCCGCTTGGAGCGACAGGACCAAAGTGGCTACGCAGAAGATGAGCACGAAAGTCCAAAATATTATCCGCCTGAGAGTATGAGACATAATTATCCTTATTGTATCCTTTCTATATCCGCTCCCAGACCGCGTAGGCGCTCTTCGAGACGTTCGTAGCCGCGGTCGATCTGGTAGATATTGTCAATCTCGGTGGCGCCGTCGGCGATCAGGCCAGCAATGACCAGGGCGATGCCGGCGCGCAGGTCCGGGCTCATGAGTTTCTTAGCCACGAGTTGGCTCGGTCCCTGGACAATGATGCGGTGCGGGTCGCACATGACTATTTCCGCGCCCATTTGGGAAAGCATATCGGTCCAGATCAGGCGGCGGTCGTATATCGTTTCATGGATGATAGAAGTGCCCTTAGCTTGGGTCATTAGTACTACATATGGAGATTGCAAGTCAGTCGAGAAACCCGGATATTCGTGAGTCTTTATACTATATGCTGCGATGGTACTAGCCGGCTTGACGCGGAGATAGTTGGCGCCGGTTTCGTAGGGAACGCCGATCTTGTCGAAGATAGCTAACAGGTTGCCGATATGGCCAGGGATGCAGTCAGTGATGGTGATATCCGAACGACTGGCGGCGGAGAGCATGGCAAAGGAGCCAGTCTCGATACGGTCAGGGATGACAGTGAAAGGCGATTTGGCTTTCAGGACATCGGTGCCCTCGATAATCATGGTCGGGGTACCGGCCCCGGTTATCTTGGCACCGGAAGCGTTCAGGAACTGGGCTAGGGCTTCTATTTCCGGCTCCATCGCGCAGTTGCGCAGGACAGTCCGGCCAGGAATCAGGGCGGCAGTCATCAGGAAGCTCTCAGTGGTGGTGACACTCACACTGGTGAAGAAATAGTCGATAGGGTGGAGTTTGTCCGCCTTGAGATGGTAGTATGAATCGGAGTGCTCGATAGTAGCGCCGAAGGCCTTGAAACCTTCAAGAGCCAGATCAATGGGCCGGCTACCGGCGCCGATCACGCAACCGCCCGGATGTGGGAATTCTACTTCCCTGAAGCGGGCGAGCATGGGACCGACGAACATTATCGAGCTACGGAACTTATCAGCAATGGTTTTTTCCAGTCGTTTCTTGGTGATACCTTGGGTGGAGATGCGGATAGACTTTTCGCCAGTGTCCTCGACAGAAGCGCCAAGGTCGCGCAAGAGCTCGATGGCTCGGCTGACGTCTTCAATGCGGGGCAGGTTATGGATTTCTAAGTCGTTAGCAAACAGGATAGCGGCGGGAATTATCTTGAGGGCAGCGTTCTTCGCTCCGCTTACCGCTATCTGGCCGGAGAGCGGGGAACCGCCTTTGATGATGAATTTAGGCATAATGTTATTCTGGTTTATATCGATACTATCTTAACTCATTTGTTGACATTTTTCAAATATTTGATAATATATGAACAGGAAATCAGAACTGTCTGATTTTTTGTAATAATTGGCTAATATTAAAAGTATGTCCAAGATAGCAGTGATCAAGACCGGAGGCAAGCAGTATAAAGTGTCCGAAGGTGAAACTATTAAGATTGAAAAACTCGAAGCTAAGGCCGGTGAGAAGGTTAATTTTGACACCTTGCTTATCGCCGCGGATGACAACAGCGTAGAGCTCGGTCAGCCGTCTTTGGGCGAGAAGGTGACCGGTGAAATCATTTCCACCGAAAAAGGCGAGAAGGTAACCGTGGTCAAGTACAAGAGCAAGACCCGCTACAAGAAGACCGTCGGCCATAGGCAGATTGAGACTAGCGTCAAGATCGTGTCCATCGCCTAAGATTCCTCTTCATAATTTTTAAAAAACACCATCGATATGTGATGGTGTTTTTGTTACCCTACAAAAAAGAAGGCAGGAAAGGGCACATATTGATTTATGTCCATATAAATGCTAAGATAAAAGACATTTCTTTAACAATTTAATAAATTCAAAAATAATTGATTATGAAAAAAAATTTCATTCTCTTTCTGATGTTATTATCCTTCTCCTTCTTTTCCTGTGAAGAGAAGGAATCGGAGTTCGAAATTTGGGCGTCTTCTCTGACCTGGGATGAAGCACAGGAGATACTAGAATCTTCCAGATCATCCTTCATGCGCGATGCACGCACTATCCCTTCTCTCGGGGCCAGCTTTTCCTATCAGGATGAGATTACCGAGCAGGGGGATATATCGGCTGATGTATCATATCCGTATACGTTATCGGAAGGGAAAACGACCGTTTTCCATGCAGGCACGAAGATATTCGAGGAAGCTTGGGGTGTTCCTACCTATGCTGGCGCTAATATGATGACCCAAGTTATGTATGGAGAATTATCTGGCATATCTTGTCTAAGGATCACGAACCAGACCGAAGGAGATGGTGGCCAATCTTCCTACTTAGAGCACAGGCTATTCTTAGATGAGAACGGATCACTTAGAGAGGTAGATCTCAAGGGTATGGGCGTTACCTATGACCTGTGGATCGGGAGTGCCGCAATGGAGGATGTCTTAATCATCCACACCGCGGACTTTATTCGCACGGATAACCGGCAAGAGCACATAATCTTGTTGGAAATTAGTACTGGCCGGTATTTCAGGATGGATAGGGAGGTCTAGGGGAAAATTTAAATGAAAAATCGGAGAACAATTCCCCGATTTTTTTGTATCCTGAAAAAATTATCCTATATCTCATTCCTATACTTTAGTGCGTTGAGCAAGGTGAGGTCGTCGGCGTATTCTAGGTTTGATCCGGACGGCAGCCCGCGTGCTAGCCGGCTCACCTTCGCCTTGCCTGCGAGCAGACGTTTGATATACATGGCAGTCGTCTCGCCTTCGATGGTGAAACTCAGGGCGACAATCACCTCCTTGGCCTTATTTTCTTCTACCAGCTTTTCCAGTTTCTTGAAAGGAAGCTTATCAGGGGAAACCTCGTCGAGGGCATTTATCAGGCCGCCTAGGACGAAATATTTGCCGTTATGTTGCCTTGTTCCTTCGATGGTGGCTAGGTCGCGACTGTTCTCGACGACGCAAATCGAAGCGGCATCGCGGTTCTTATCCGCGCAGATAGGGCAGGGGTCGGAATCGGCCACAGCCAAGCATTGTCGGCAGATCTTGATGTCTTTCCGGAGATTGGCGACAGAGTCGGAAAAAGCTTTCAATCCTTCATGGTTCTGCTTGAGGAGATAGAAGATATAGCGTTCGGCCGTTTTGGGACCGACGCCGGGAAGCTTTATCAGCTCATCGATCAGGGTTTGGATTGATTTAGGGTAGCGCATGCCTAGCTGCTTAGTCCGGGTATGCCGCCCATCTCCTGCATTTTCTTGGCCATCAGGCGTTGTACTTTCTTGATAGTCTCGTTGGCGCAATCCCTGATGTCTTTTTCCAAGGCAGACTTATCTTTCTCGCTTTCGATTTTGAGATCGGTGATTTCCATATTGCCGTTCATGGTCATAGAGATGCCGTTTCTGGTCTCAGTGACGCTTTCCTTGCCCAGGACGTTCTGCATGACCTTAGCTTGATCGCGCAATTCCTTTATCTGTTTAAGTTTGCTGAACATATTTTTTTTCTTATCTTTATTTCTTTTTTTATTTCCTTTTTCTCTTTTTCTCCTTCCTTCCAATCATTCAATTATACTATTCTTGGTTGCGTTTGGCGAGGCTTTTGAAGCTAGTGGTGGTTTCGTCGAAGAACAGATTTACTTGGCCGGTCGGGCCGTTACGGTGCTTGGCGATGTGTATCTCCGCCTTATACCTCTCGTCCATCGGCAAATCGTTCGAGTTGAAATTACGGTCGGCGGCCTTGCGATAGATGAACATCACGATATCAGCGTCTTGTTCGATGGAACCGGAATCGCGCAGGTGGGAGAGTTTGGGAATGGCTGGGTTGCTTTGTTCGACGGCGCGCGAGAGCTGGGCGAGCGCAAGGACAGGGATGTTTAGTTCACGGGCGATGGACTTGAGTCCGCGGCTGATCTCGCCGATCTCCTGCACCCGGTTCTCGCTATATTTACCGCGTCCTTCCATGAGCTGGAGGTAGTCGATGACGATCAGTCCCAGTCCTTTTTCCATCTGGAGACGGCGGCATTTGGCGCGGATCTCCATGATGGAGAGGGACCCGGAATCGTCGATAAAAATCGGCGCTTCCGCTAGTTCGCCCATCGCTTGGCTTATCTTGACGAAGTCATTGTCATCTTCGCTATCGGATAGGTTGCCGGTGCGCATCTTCCAGAGGCTGACATTAGCTTGGGCGCAGAGCATGCGGTCTACTAATTGTTCCTTACTCATTTCTAGCGAGAATATTCCCACCCCCACCTTATTCTTTATAGCTACTTGCCTAGCTATATCAAGGGCGAACGAAGTTTTGCCGACCGATGGGCGAGCAGCGAGGATAATTAGATCGGACTTTTGTAGGCCGGCCAAGAGGTTATCCAGATCGTTGAAGCCGGTAACCAGGCCGCGCAGGGCGCCACCGCGCTTATGGAGGTCATCGATGCGGCCGAAAGCTTCGTTTAGCAGATTATCGATACCGACGAAGGCATTCTTGAGGTATTTACGCGATACGCCGAAGACTTTCTTTTCCGTCTCGTCGAGCACTTCATCGACATCGCGCTCCTCATCGAAACTGATGCCCATTATTTCCGAAGCAGCCTGCTGGAGACGGCGCAAGGTCGCTTTTTTTTGGATGATGGCGGCGTAATTGGTGACGTTGGCAGAAGTAGCGACGGTATTGGAAAGCTTGGCGAGATAGCTACGGCCACCGGCTTGGCTTAGTTGCCCCTTTTCTTCCAGGCGGTTGGTGAGAGTGATGATATCGATCGGCTCCTGGTTGTTGTATAATTCCCGCATCGCTTCGAAGATCGTCTGGTGGGAGGTTTTATAGAAATCATTCTCCAGGATGCTATCAACGACGCGGATGATGGCATCCTTGTCGATCAGAAGACAGCCAAGAAGTGATTCTTCGGCTTCTAGGCTATGGGGGGGTACTCTTTCTAGTACGCTGTTGTCGTTGGCCATAATTTTAGGGGTTCCTCCTTGCCTCTATCTTACCTGACCCAGGGTCTTTTTTCAATCAGAGATTTACCCTTTTCATTCACCGGTTATCAAGAGGCAGGCGGTTTGACAATCATTAGGATATGTTTTATAGTGGTCTATTAAATGTAATTTCACAATATTAATATAAACCAATAAAAAAGGAGGTTTACCATGAAAGATCAAACCTATTTATCTAAGTATCTCCCGGTTTTTGAGGAATTGGGGATGATCAATGAGCTGGTTTTGGCCGACATAGCTACGCCGGTTGGTGACGGTGAAGAGATTGTCGGGAAGATGGACATGTTCCATAAACGGCTTTTGAGCTTGATAAAGATCAAGGTCAAAGAAGTCGCTTTGGGTAACGATGTTGATAATGAGCTGGAAATCCGGTTCTTATTCGATCTGCTGTTCCTTCTCTTGGAATGTAGGTTCGGAAAAGTTGAAGGTACTGATTTGGTGGTGCGACAGGGGCACAGAGTCTGCCGCAAGGATAGGTCAGCAAACTCGGAAATGAGAGCGTTCATGTTCGCCTTCGCTGCGGATGATAGTTTTGATAATCGCCCGCCCGATTCGGACGAAATGCTGTTTTTTGAACAATTCCAAAATTGAAATAAAAAAGCCGTCTTAAAAAAAGAGACGGTTTTTTCTTTGGGAGCCACCTGTCGGGCTCGGACCGACGACCTGCTGTTTAC
>CAZSAA010000016.1:0-18337 GCA_964604915.1 uncultured Gammaproteobacteria bacterium | reverse complement strand
AATATCGTCATCAATGCTGATTTCAATCAGGATAATATCGGCGATGCCAGCAGCGGAGATTTCTTGAACTCCTGGCCGATCTGGTCCAATGGCGATAAGGAGGTTGAAATTGTTGACGGAGGCGAAATAAGCAGCAACCTTTCAGGCGTGAAGACGCTGTCCCTATCCGCGTCTAAGGCGATTATCGATTCCAATCTCCTCTCAGTCGCTGTCTATTCCGATCAGAACAATTCTTTGTTACCAGAAGGCTTCGAGACGATCTCTGGTTACTCATACACCTTGAGCGCTGACGTATACTTGGCTATTGGTGATAAGGTGAAGATGTACGTAGGAAGCGATAAGACCGCTTCGGCTGAGACTATCGAAAAGAATACCTGGGTGCGCCTATCGGCTACCCGGACCGGCGCCAATCCTTTTGCTGATTCTAGTTTCCAGATATTAGGCTACAGCGGTAGCAATGACGTGAAGATATACGTGAAGAACATCAAGTTCGAAGCGAATGATTGGGCTACCGGCTATAGTAAATACTTAGCTACTCCCACCTATCAGAAAGTCATCCCTCAATATCTGGAGTCAGTTTGCTATACCAATCCGGCAGCTCAAGACTATTCTCTCAAGTCGGGTGCTCCGGCCGCTTGTTCGGCTTTCGCCCGCCGCTGCAGCGCCGACGAGGTGGGCTGCGAATCATTCTCTTCCGTACTCGGTAACATTTCCTTGACGGCGCGGGTGGGCTCGAGCGATTATTGCAACGCCCAGTGTGTGGGCTATGACCGTTATATTAGCAAGAGTTCATATTTCTCTTTCCCAGAGGCAGAGAACATGATACCGGCTAATGCCGATAGCTGTACGGCTGAGGCAGTCGGGTGCAGTGAGTTTACTAACCTCGACGAGCTCAGTCAAGGCGGAGAAAAGAAAGAATATTATTCGGAATTGAAACAATGTATCCGTCCGGATGAGGGATCGTGCGCCGATTTCTATCTCTGGGAGGGCGGTACACAGTTGCAATCCCTTAATTTAAAACAGGACGCACAAGGCAATCCGGCAGTGGTAGAGGACGATTCTGACTCTTGTAATGAGACAATTTTCAATCTGCCCCCCTCTAGCCCGCTCTATGAGGCTGATTGTCGGCAGTTCCGCAATAAATCGGGACAAGCCTCATATCACCTGCTGAGCAAGACTATAACTTGCTCCGAAGATTGCAAGCGCTATCGTCTGAGCGACCATAATTTTGACGCTACCGTCTCGCAAAGCCAGTGCAGTGGCAGTGACCGTTCATGGGATAGCGACAATAGCGTCTGCTATGTCTGCAAGAACGGCGGCAAATGGGACAATGCCTATAAGGCGTGTATCTATCAGGCTATCCCGAGCGAAGGCAATACCTGTTCGGCAGTTCAAACCGGTTGTCGGGAGTATAACGGGAAAGATGGCAATAGCCAGCGTCTAATTACTTCATATGATTTTGAGAATGTCAATCTGCCCGGCTGGGAGGCGATGTGCGGCCTTAGCGCAGCAACGAGCGAAGAATCGAGCGCGAAGGGTGGCAAGTCCCTGCAGGTCACGGAAACTGGCAATAGCTATTGTCCGGGGGAGAATAATGACGCTCGCGTCCAGGCTGACCTTAGCGGACGCTTGTCTAGCGATAAGGGGTATGTCATCAGCTTTCTGGCTAAGGCTAGTGAGAATATAAGCGCCAAGATCTATGTGGCTAATTCCGGTAATGAGAAGGATGTATTCAATACCAATGAAATAAGCCAGAATGGCACTTTCTCTATTGCTGGGGACGGAACCTGGCAACTATACCGCTTTAATCTTGAGGAGATTACTAATGATATAACGTCTATCGAGACCTTGTCTATCGCGGCCGATGGCGGGTTCTATATCGATAATATCGTCCTTAATGAAGTGAGCGATCGATATTATTTGATTAAGGGAAGTTCGCAAGTGCCCGACGTTTGCTATTACGATAATTTTGACGAGTATCGCGGTGCCGACTATAACTTAGGCTGCCGCCAATATAACGATCGGTTCAATATCACCCACAACTTGAAGAGTTTCAGTAAGATTTGCGAAGCGGGTTCGGTCGGCTGCGAGATGATGATCGATACTGCCAATTATTCCCCTTATCAAGGAGAAATATTGAACGATACGGACGGCAACGGCAGTTGTGGCAGCGCTGAGGCTGATTGTGTTAATATTCCGCAAGATTCCGTCAAATATGTCATATATGATACTAGTAAACGCTGCAATAGTGCTGATAAGGGATGTTCGCGCCTAGGGCAGAACGTCCTTACCAGCGGCAATTCGGTCTTCTCTGACGCCTACAGGAAATTGGATCATGATAAGAATTCGAGCATATTGTGCAGTGCGGCGGCGGTCGGCTGCAAGGAATATAAGTATAGCAATGGAGGTGGGGCCAGCTACTTCAAGGATCCAAACGGCAATGTCTGCGAATACCGCTTGGGTGGGAACAGCAAGACCGAGAAGGCTTGGTATAAGCAGCAGCTATCTAAGTGCGATCTGAATAACGATGGCGCGATCAACCCTAACGTAGAGACTCAGGTCTGCTTGCAAAATAAGGATTGCGGTTATGTTAATTGCGTAAAAGATGTCAATGACTATCTCTGTCCGGTGTCGTTCTATAAGACGATCGGTGAGGGCAGCCAGATTCCCGTACCGGCTAACTCGGTAGGCGCTTGTGATAAAGCGGAATCGACTTGTACAGAATATATCGACCCGGTCAGCAAGTTTAACGACAATCTGCTCAATTGGGAGAGTAACACGGAATCAGTATATCTTTCGCCGTACCGCCTATACAGTCTCAAAGCGACCAAGGGAGGTAGTACTATGGACGCCAGCGTCGAGATAGCTTTCCCGCACTCGGTATCCAAACTCTTTACTTCTAATAATTTCGAAGTGCGGACAGAGGGTGAGGATATGCCAGAAACCTTGTATATAAATGGTGCTACTACTCGCCTTATCTTCAATTCGCTCAATCAAAGGAACGAGCCGGTAAAAATTACCTGTACAGGTAATTGCAGCGGCCTCCAGCTGGAGCTAAGGGAACTTTCGGTTGATTATCAGCTTAAGAGTTCGGTAGATAAGAGTAGTTGCAACGGAGTGATAGACGAGCAGCGCGGCTGTATCCTATTCGATGAACGTTCCCAAAACGGTTCTAAGGGCGTTTCTTCCTTATATTGGACGACTATTTCGCCCTCTTCCGGTGAGCCTGTCCTTTGCAATTCCGGCGATCCTCAGAATGCCAGTAATTGTTTCGCTAATTCCATTATCAAGGTGGAGCCGGACCGCATTTGCGGTCAATGGCTCGATTGCCGTACTTACTCCATCGATGAGAAGACCGGCGAGAAAGTCTGCTATGATTTGGTGGAATGCAATCGATTGGATGAATCGGGTAATTGCGCTTCGGTCGTAGAGCAATCCGCTACCGCGAGCCCGAATGAGGCTTTCCGCCGTACCGGTTATTCATATATCGACCATGCCGCCTCTTCGACTAGCATATCGCTCAGTGAGATGAAGGAAGTAGGGTTCAATACCAACGCTCACTATGATTTTGAGGAAAGCCTGCCCGCGCTTTCCTGCCAATTAGCTATCGGTTCTGGCGAATGTAATTTTGATAAGAATATAGTTGCGGATTCGGTTATCGATAATCCAGATGAGAAGCTCGCTACCGATTATCCTGCCCACGGCAAGAAATATATTAAGGTCCTTTCCCATCATCTTCTTTCTCCGATGGGGGCGGATGATCGGGTCGATGTCCTGTCGAACAAGGATTACTTTATCAATTACTTGATCAATACTAAGGATTCTGGCGGTCTCTCCGGCGTAGTCGCCATTACCCAGTATACTTCTAGTGGCGGAGTGATAAAGACTGATGAGTTGCCGTCTGATAGCGCTATCAACGGCTGGGAGCGCAAGGTCCATGGTTTCCGCACAGCCAGCAATGCCGCTAGTATCAAGATATATCTGACTTCTAATACTACCTCGATCACCCCTAACTACATCTATTTCGATGATATCAATATCGAACCGGTACTTGACCTGGGCGATGGTCGCTATGAGGCCAAGGATTGCCGCCTGTATCCGGAATCTAGCAGCATTTCTTGCGAGAGCCGGAATGATAACGTGATTAAGGATGGTATCGAAGGTTATTGCCTGTTCCGTGATCCTAGGAATACCGAGGTCTGCCTGATGTGGTATCCGGTCGATAAGATCAGTTCTTCTATCCTCGGTAGCCGGCAGGTACTCGGATATCGCGGTGCTACTCCGCTGTATTATTGCACCGATGTTGATGCCAATTTTGAGTTCGTAGAAAAGAGAGTCGGAGTAATGTTAGGGATGGCTCGTGACAATCAAGCTGATGCTGATGATTACGATGTATTGTTGGGCAGACTAAAAGATGATAAAAACAAACATTTTACTGAAATCAGCTGTAATGCGGAAGGAATAACTGTAGAAAGCGGTAATTGTGATTGTTTATCAGAAAGTGATAGTATGCAACTTTGTGGTTCAAGTGGCTATACAGCAGTTTGGGATCAGAATTGGAATGAAGCTGGCGGTGGGGATGGTCGTGGTCGGGAGATATATGTCTATTGCGTTCCGAAGCAAAGCGCCCTGGTGTTCGTTACAAACACTAAGTCGTTGATGTTTAGTTCGTGGGACGAAAATTTCGATTGTAATATGCAGTTTAAAGAAGGTTGGGCAAAATATGATGGATTATTGGGATATTCTTCTAAATATTCAGATGAATATGGAGAATCTCACAAGAAGGTTGGAGCGGCCGATAAACTAGAGTCTATAGACGAATCGTCTAATATTGACTCGGATCCAGTCAGGATTTGGGATAAGAATTCCACCCTAGCTTCAGAAAAGAATCTATTATTAGTAAGCGGTGATGACCGGCAGAAAGTATATAGCTTGACCTGTAACCAGTTCGTCCAGACGGTCGGTTCCTCCGGCGAGAACAAGGCTTGGACGGGGCGTCTCAGCAGTGTCTCTGATCCGTATGAGACGCCGGCGTTCTTCGCTAGCCCGTATAGCACCATTATGTACAAATATGGGCGTAACCGCACCACCATTGCCTATGGCGCCGCTACCTTCACCGATGACTATGACTTGATGAATGGTGGCCGGGTCGCCTTGAATAACCAGTACTCCAAGAAAGATAATGAGACAATCTTTGCTGGCCGTCCCTATGGCTGCGATTCTACCTATAGCCCGTCATGTCGATATATCGGCTATTGCAGTCTTAATCCGAATGTCTATTGCTTGCTTGATCCGGTTACCAAACCTTTCACTAACAATACGCCGGCTGGAATTGATAAGCTTACCTGTGCTGATGGTAAATATGGCACTTGTCTCCCAATTTGGGATAAAGAACAGATCGTAAGCCTTGATCCGGATGTTACTACCGATGGCGATAATATTCTCAAGAATATCTTTGCTAAGAATTATGGCCTGTTCCGCTGGGATTCGCAGGAAGGAATCTATACCGCCGCTAGGACAGGTGGGATAGATTATAGCGGTAGCAGTATGCCAATCCTGACAAGCCGGGCTAATGCCAATGCTTTTGGCAAGGTATTCCCGAAGATAAGCAACGTGGAGTTCAACGCAAAGACGGCCGGGTTCGCAGCTAAGGAGGGAATAAATATCCTGAAATTTAATACCTTAGTGGACATGGAACAACAGCCGCTCAAGGAAATATATATCGATTGGGGCGATGGAACCATCCAGACGATCGTCGGCCAAGATAATCAACCAGGCAGCGCCTCGCCGCACGTCTTATACCACTACTATGATTCCCCCATCTCCCCTAATATCAAGATAGAAATCGTGGACAATTGGGGAGCATACGGGTCATATAACGGCCGAGTCAGATCGGGAAATTAGGATCATCGATTGATATCTATACGGGAAGCCCTCTTGTTAACAAGCGGGCTTTTCTTTATCAATCAAGAGCTTCTACTATATTTGTGGCTTCCCCGATTTTATTGTATAATATAGACATATAATCAGGCTGCTTTGGCACAAGTTTTTTCTGGTTTAGCGGCCGTCCCCAGTCCTATGGCGATTGATGAACAATTATTGGATCTTCCGAGCCAGACGCGTGAAAGGGATCGGCAGTCTGGGTCAATAGATGAAAGTGCGTCTGCCATTTCGGGGGATTTGCGTGAAGCTCGGCGAGCAGAATCGCCAATTTATAGCGAAGAGCCAGAGACTCTGCGGCAGGCAGTACTCAAAGCTAAGGCTGACAAGAAAAGGCAACAGTCCGTCCGAAGCGACTCGGGTTTCAATCCGCTCCAACAGGTTACCGCCGGATTACTCAAAGCCGCTTGGGCTAACCTTATCCCCTCCTGGGGCTTGACGCTATTATATATCGATTTCCATTGGTTCATGAATCAAGTGTTAGGCGATAGGGTGGTTTGCAAGCTAGGGATGGAGTGGATACCGGCTACAGTGAAAAAGTATGGCGGAAAATGATATAAAAAAGCCCGAAGAGAAGCTAGAACAGGGAATGGCCTGGTTAGAACCGATCGGTTGCGCTTGCTTGAACCTAGGCTGCCTCTTGATCGTGCTGGGGGTCGTGGCGATAATCGCCGGCATATTGGATGTATTTTCAATTCAAGGACTATCAGGAATAGCCAACTGGTTATGGAAAGGAGTCGAGGAAGGTATAGTCAAAATAACGACATGAAAAAATATTCCATCAAAAATCGCGACAAGGTACTAGGGGTACTGCTGACGCTAGGGCTGAGTTTTGTCGTAGCTGATTACGCTTCGGCTAACTGGGTTACCGACGTCTTCGGCAGCATGATGCAGGGCATAATATATATGCTCGGCCAGCTGCTCATCATGTTAATGGCCGCGCTTGTCAAGATAGCCGGATATTCTCACTTTATCGATTCCCAAGCGGTTGAGAAGGGCTGGGTAGTGGTGCGTGATATCTCGAACATGTTTTTCGTGGCGGTGATGCTCGTCATCGCTTTTTCCACCGTGCTCGGAATTGAGAAATATAACTATAGGAAAGCTCTGCCCAAACTGATAATGATGGCCGTGCTGATAAACTTTTCCAAGACTATCTGTGGCCTGCTTATCGACGTCGCTCAGGTAGTCATGCTCACTTTCGTCAACGCCTTCAAGGATATGGCCGGATATAATCTGGTGAGTATGCTTGGGATCGAAAGCTGGCAGGACCTCAAGGAAGGGGATAGCAGTAGCATAGAATGGATGATCTTGGGGGTATATTTCCTGGCGGTCATATATGCGATAATTTCGATCGTGGTGATAGCGGCGATGATAATGATGCTGGTCATGCGCATCGTGATGATCTGGATATACGTCGTACTCTCGCCGCTCGCCTATCTTACCGCCGCTTTTCCCGAGGGAGAGCGATATTCCCAGCAATGGTGGAGTGAATTTACCAAAAACTTAATCGCCGGACCGGTCCTGGCATTCTTTATTTGGCTCTCTTTCGCTACCGTCACTACCGATGCCGGAACGGTATCTACTGAAACTGGAGCATCAGACATAACCTATGGCAATGAAACGGGGGTGGCTGTTGATTCAAACGAGCAAACAGCCAAGGAATCTGCTAGCGGGGAATTGCTGATAAAATTCATGATATCTATCGGCATGTTGCTTGGCGGGTTGAAGATAACCCAGAGCATTGGCGGTTCAGCCGGATCGATAGCAGGCGGGGCCATGGCTAAATTACAGAAAGGATCCTCTTGGGCGCAGAATAAGGCAAAGAAATTCGCGACGGATAAAGGCAAGGCAGCGGCTAGGGTTGGCAAGGAATCGGCTATTGGTCTGGCAGGAGGTTCTTTAGTAGCGATTGGCAAGGGAATGGAAGAAAGGGCAAATGATCGCGGTAAGACAAGTAAGTCGGGCAAAGCGATTAGGGATTTAGGAAGCCTTGGCGTCCAATGGCGCGAGGATATGATAAAGAAAGACAAGAAGGATAAGGTGGCGGCCCGTAAGAAATATCTGGAAAAGATCGGCATGGGTGAGAAGGCTATGGATCTCACTAGCCAATATTTAGATACGCCTCAAGGTGATAATGTCCGAGCGACGGCCGGCGGTATCGGTGGTACGGCTCAAGGCGCCCTTCTGGGCGGTACGGTTGGTTCGCTTTTAGGCCCAGCGGGTACGGCAGTCGGTACTATTGCGGGTGGTACGATGGGTGCCTTGTTCTCGGGCGTGGCTAGGAGCAAGTCGCTGATGGCTAAGTTGCCAAAAGGGAAAAAATGGAAATGGCTGCAGGGTATCAAACGCGCAGAAGTCACCAAGACCGCGGCCGAGAAAGGATCGGGTGCTATCAAGAGTGCTCGCAAGACTGTGCATGCCTTAGCCAGCCGGCCTGATTACTTTGAAACTAGGACTACGGGAAGCACCTTCTTTTCTAATGGATTTCCTGATTCTAATAAGAACCTGTTCGAGCAATTCGATGCGGCTGATAATTCAGAATCACCCGTGGCTTTGGCTAATATAGAAAACTCTATCAGACGTTTGATAAGCGCGCCGAGCAAGCTACGGGGCAATAGCGCAGAAGCAAAAGGCCATCGCGATAGGCTAAAAGGAGTGCTTGAAGGCATCGCAGCCAGAGATTTCAGCGGTAAAGATGTTACTAAATATAATGGCATCAAATCGGCGATATTAGGTGTCGATGCTACCAGCGGTTTCCTTAAAGGCGAAACCTATGACACCATCAAGGATACCGTGGTCGTTAACCGCAAGACGGGCAAAGAGGGGCAGAAAGGTTCGGGCGGTTTAGCTGTGGATACGTTCGCTAAGAACGTTGGGAACAAGACAGAGGGCAATAATATGGTGTTTGTCGACTATGATAAGATGAAGCAGCGAGGCGTTAATCTTGACGGGATCGCCGAGGGTAGCACCATCCCTCAAGGGATGATGAAGCAGGTCGCTGATGCCTTAGTCCAAGAGATAGAGGATGAGAAGATAGATCTGGAGATACAGAAGGAGGCGGATACTATCTCATCTGGCGATTATAACACTAAGATGGCTTCCCTTAACCAAGCCAAGGACCGCATCACTAACCAGGATTTCGATAACATGGCCCTTGTCAATACTAGTAGCCGCAACTTCGGCCGTACAGAGAAGCTCGCGTCTACATATCATGAACAGACCCATATCGCTGGTCTTGAGGATGAGGAACTGGCCGAAGGCACAGCTCAGAGCTTGGTGCAAAATCGTTTGTATGGGAAGAATAAGGAGACCAAGCAGCGCCACTCGGTTGAGATGGGTAAGATGGCTAAAGACATGAAGGATAAAGGAATGAGCAATGCCGAGATATTGGCGAAGATCGATGAGGAGATAAAGGCGCGCGTAGCGGGAGAAGCTAAGAGTCATGAGGAAAGGGTGGCAAAATGGGAGAAGGGCGGTGACAGCGCTAAAGCCGATATTGGGGAGTCCGGCGATGATAGTCCAGCCGATAATAGCCGGTTAGCCGCTTCGATCGAAGATTTGAATAAGAAAATCGAGAATTTTGGTAAGGAAAGTTCCGGCAGTTTGAAAGTAGGCCTCGCCAATGCGACGAAGATGAGTTTGACGCCCGAGGCGAGCAACTTCTTCTATAAGATGTTTAGTACGCTAAAAGGCGCCGTTCTGAAGCAGGGCAATACTTTGGGCAAGCATCTGGATAGTTTTAGCAAGCCGCTTGAGGCGATGGCTGTCACGGAGACGTCGGCAGAGGGATTCTTACCCAACTTAGAGATAAAGCCGGAAAAATAGCTTGAACACCTATGAATGATTATATCGCAGAATGCCTAGAAAAATTCCAAGACTTGCCGAAAGATTTCAAGGAATCAGTCGGTGGCTTCGAGGCGTGTTTGAAGATAAAGGAGATAGAAGATAAGCATGGCAGCATACCTCTAGGTTTCGCGACTATTCTGGTGGCAATCGGGGAGATAGAGATAGATAAGCTGGCTGCGTACCTCAAGATCAGATTTGATTTGTCTGATGATCAGGCCGCCTCGATTGCCAACGAATTAGACGCAGAAGTGATTTCCCCAGCCTTAGCCGCTATCGGCTGGCCGGTCGAGGAGGCTACCTACGATTCTAACGAAGTGGTCAAGATTTTCAAGGAAGGGGTTCTGGCGGCTTTAGCGCTAGATAATGATAGCCTCAAGCTCCTCAATGTCGCCATCTTCAAGTTCTTATCCGATGATCCGGACAGGGAAGACGAATTAGCCGGCTATCTGCGTAAGAATCAGGAGGTACTATCTAAACGGAAGATAAATCTCAGTGACCGTACGGCCGCTGGCACCATAGGCAATTGGTTAACGGATTTTATTAGCCGCTATGGGAGCGAGAAGCTTGACGAGATGTCCATGGCCGAGTATCTTTCTTCCTCGGAAAATATCAGGGGGCTAGAAGAGTCCGTTAAAGAGAAATTGAGACGTGTTTTGAAACTATACTACAATCTTGCTTTCTTCCCAGAGAGTATGGAAGGAATACCGACGGAAGAGTGGGAAGTGTTCCCTCTGGATATTCTCAAAAAAAGCCCTAAAGAGCAGCCAGATCGCCTATCGCAGTTGCGCCAAGCTCTATCGAAATATATCGGAGGAAGCTTGGAATATAAGGCGATAAGCGAAGAGATACAACGCCTAGAGAAAGGAAATGGTGGAAAGTAGTCGAGGCTTTCGCCATCTTATCCTAATATGTTAAGATGGGGAATAAGGATCATAGACAATGTTTGATTATCTTCAACAATTCAATAGCCTTCCTGCCAACTTGCGGGAAAAAGTATCTTCCCCGGCGGCGATGTCGTCTTTAAATGCGCTAGAAGAGAAGTATAAGACCGGCCTCGCTACTATCCTGATGCGGTTGATGATAAAGAATGTCGCCTTTTCGCAACTTCCCAAGTTGTTAGTTTTCGAGAATGGTCTCGAGCCCAAGCAGGCGGAAGCGTTGAGCCAAGAATTGCTCGAACGCATATTATTCGATCTGAAAGATTACCTGGGAATCGCCCCGATATCTTCTGAGAACCAATTGGATAAGAAGATAGAAGAACTCATGCAACGGGCGGATATCACTTTCCCGAGCGTGGAGATGGCCAAGCGTTTGCGCCAACTCATTTTTACATACCTTAAAGGCATAAGAAATAAGATAGATGCGCGTAGCGCCCTCACCCGTCCCTATTCCCAAGGCGGGTTCGGGCTATCCGACAGTCAAGCTGATCGGATAATCCAGTTAAGCGGAGAGATAGTTTCAGGGGACATGTCAGCTGATAAACCTAAGCCCCCCTCTCCTTTGCAGAAGATAATCGATACGGAATCGACTAAGCTTTCATCCGTGATAAAGGGGGATAGCTACGACCTGAAGGCGGCTATTGCCGCCCGGGCGGAAAAGAAAGCCCAGTTAGAGCCAGATAAGCCGATTACAGAGAAGCATGGATCTGGGGCGGCTGTGGCAAAGCCGATGGAAACCAAGCTGCTCGAAAGCGGATTAGATAAGATGCTCTCCGCTTCGCTATCGCCTCTTCCAGCCGTAATAGCACCCGAAAACAAGCCGACCATTCCAACCAAGCAGCCCGTCCAAGACGTGAAGCCAGCCGCTAAATCGGTCCAGGCACCGGTTAAGCCGGTCGCTGATAAGCCGGGAGCGAAGGATCCTGTCCCGCCCAAGCCAGCGCCTAAGCTTGTCGCTGACGTGAAGCCAGCTGGTACTCCTGCTAAAGCTTCGGTTGCTGACCTGCGCGGGCTGGCTAGTCGGTATAAGATCCAGGATATAAAGCCAGCGCCTATCGTCATGGGTCCGGTTGATGAATTGCGGATGCTAAGCGTCCTGAATTTTCGCCGACTGGGCGAGACGCCTGGTGTCAGGACCGATAAGATAATCGGCAAGATAAGATTATTACAGAAAGATGGGTATGAAAAGATGGTAGCTGGCGTCAGCGCTTGGCGCCTGAGTCCGGCCAACCGCCTTTATCTGCAGATTGCCAAAGATGCTCTGGTCCAAGGCCTCACCCTCCAGCAAGCAGCCGAGGCGAGAGCCAAGGCGGGCAAAGAAACCTATAGTTTGGAGGAATTGGAGGCGATAATGACCCTTAATAACCGCCTCATGTTCTAAATATGCAGCAATTTACCGTACCACAATTTATCGACGTCGAAGGCAAGATCATCGGGCCGGTAACTACCAGGCAATTCCTGATATTCTTGGGCGCGGCCGTTCTCATTGCTATATCATATCGCCTGTTCGATTTTACCCTTTTCCTCTTCATTACTATCATCGTGGCGATAATCGCTATAGTTTTTGCCTTCGTCAAGGTCAATGGCCGTCCTTTCCATTTTTTCGTCCTTAACTTCGTCCAGACCTTGGGGCGCCCGCATACCCGGGTATGGCACAAGAATATGGAAAAGCAAGTAGAAGTTGAGGACGCGCCGATTGCCGTGGAAACCGACAAAGCCAAGCCTAAAGAACCATATAAGCGGTCGAAATTAGCTGAGCTCGCCTTGATCGTCGATACTAAAGGAAGATATCGGGGGGACGGAGAGGAAAGATAATCAATTATGGCTACCAACAAAGCACAATCTAAGAATCAAGTCTCCACCCAGCAATATCTGGATATCGCGGAGATAAAGGACGATACCGTGGTGATGAAGGACGGGACTTTGCGCGCCGTAATTCTCGTGTCCAGCGTCAATTTTGCCTTGAAGAGCGAAGACGAACAGGATGCGGTTATCGCTTCTTACGTACGTTTCCTTAATAATATCGATTTTACCCTCCAGATAGTGATCCAATCCCGGGAACTCAACATCGAGAATTACTTGAATTACCTCAAGGGAAAAGAAAGGGAACAGTCGAATAAGCTCCTTAAACTACAGACGGCTGATTATATCGAATACATCCAAGACCTTACTTCAATGGGCCAGATAATGAATAAGAGATTCTTCGTAGTTGTTCCATATAATCCTTTGAGTGATAAGCGTAAGAGCTTCTTCCGTTTACTAAAAGATGCTTTGAAGCCGGCTACTTCCATCAAGGTCAAGGAAAAGGCCTTCAGTCGCTATAAGGATATGCTTGATCGACGCTTAGAGACGGTTATGTCTGGCCTGGAATCGGTCGGCGTCTCTACCGCCCGTCTCGATACTCAAAGCTTGATTGAGTTATATTACCGTACATATAATCCAGAAACCGCTAAGAACCAAGAGCTTGCCGATTTGGGTAAGTTGAGGGTAGAATCATAATTATGATAGATTTCAGCCAAGATCCGAATAAGAAGAAGATAGGCCTGGATAGCGATATCCGGGATATCGCTGGGCGGCCGAAAGGAGCCGAGGCGATCGAGAAAGATCCGTCGCTCACGGAGGAGATATTGAGTGACGAACGGGCTTTTCGTTTAGGTGTCCTGACGGTCAAGGATCTCATCTCTCCGGCTAGTCTCAAGGTAAGCAATGACCATTTATTGCTAGGCAATAATTTCATCCGTACTATTTTCATTGTCAATTACCCTCGCTATATCAGCGTGGGCTGGTTCGCACCGATAATTAACCTGAATCTCACCTTTGACATATCGATGTTCTTCTATCCGGTCAAGAGCGGCATAATTTTAAAGCAGCTTAAGGATAAGGTTGGTATCATAGAAGCGCAGATCGTCTCCGATGCCGAGAAGGGCGCGCCGCGCGACCCTATCCGCGAGACGGCCTTGCGTGATATCGAATACCTGCGCGATTCCCTTACCCAAGGTACGGAGAAATTCTTTCAATTTGCTCTATACATCACTCTATATGCCAATTCTTTGGAATCCTTGGATAGGATAAGTGACCAGGTGGAAGATATTTTTGGTTCCCGCTTGGTATATTCGCGGCGAGTATATTTCCAATCGGAACAAGGATTTAATTCCACCTTGCCCTTGGGCAATGACGAACTCTATATCGCTTTCAACATGAATTCTTCGCCGGTCGCCTCGTCTTTCCCGTTCATCTCGAGCGAGCTTTCGAGCGACCAGGGTATACTATACGGCATTAACCGGCATAATAACAGCTTGATCCTGTTTGACCGTTTTACCTTGCAGAATGCCAATTCCGTGGTTTTTGCTACTTCTGGTGCCGGTAAAAGTTACGCCATAAAGCTGGAAATTTTGCGTTCGTTGATGCTCGGCGCGGAAATTATTGTCATCGATCCAGAATATGAATACAAGTATCTGGCCGAAGCGGTCGGCGGCACCTACATAAATATATCGCTCTCAAGCGAGAACAAGATAAATCCGTTCGATCTGCCGCGCGCTATCGGCGGAGAAGCCAAGCCTAAGGACATCATCCGCAGCGGCGTTATTACCTTGAAAGGCTTGGTACGCCTGATGCTTGGTCAGCTTACCTATGACGAGGATTCTATCGTTGATCGGGCTCTGCTCGAGACCTACGCTAAGAAGGATATCACGCCTGATGCCGATCTCTCGCAGATCGAAGCGCCGGTAATGTCTGATTTCGAACAGGTGCTCGAAGGCATGGAAGGTGGCACCGAATTAGCCCTGCGTCTCAAGAAATATACCGAAGGGACTTTCGCCGGATTGCTTAACAACTACACTAACGTCGAGATGAATAACCAGCTGGTCTGCTTTTCGGTCCGCGACCTGGAGGATGAGCTCCGGCCGATTGCTATATATACAATTATCAACCATATCTGGAATATCGTCCGTTCCGAAATGAAAAAACGTATCCTGGTAATAGATGAAGCTTGGTGGATGATGCAACATGAAGATAGTGCCAAGTTCATCTTCGCCCTGGTCAAGCGCTGCCGTAAATACTATCTCGGCGTCACCACTATCACCCAGGACGTCAACGACTTTCTTACCTCGCCATATGGCCAGGCGATCGTGAACAATTCCGCCCTGCAGATATTGCTCAAGCAATCGCCAGCCGCTATCAACTTGGTGCAGAAGACCTTCTTACTCACCGAGGGTGAGAAATACTTGTTGCTCGAGTGCGGTATAGGCGAAGGAATATTTTTCGCCGGTAGTAAGCACGTTGCCATGAAGGTGGTCGCTTCATATACCGAAGACCAGCTTATCACCTCCGACCCGAGGCAGTTGCTCGAGATAGAGGAGGCTAAGCGGGAATTCAAGGCTAGCCTAGAAACCCAGGCGGAAGCGGGGCCAGATCAAGCATAATAATCATTTAATATATGGATAACAAGAAAAGAAAAATATTAGCGGTCGCGGTCATAGTGATAGGAGCGGCGCTTATCATCTTCTTTGCCGTCAGGCTCTTTAACTCACCAGACGGGACGCCTGAACCTGGCGACCAAACTCCGGTAATCGAAGGGCAGATTGACGATTCCTCCCTTCCCACGCCAGGCGATCGCCCGAACATCGACTACAGCCGCTATGACATCAGCCAGGAACAGCCGCACAAGATAGACCGGGAAGACTTAGCCAAGCAAGCGATGTTCTTCGCTGAGCGTCTCGGCTCCTTCTCTAACCAGTCCGACTACGGAAATATCGACGATTTGATGATGTTCATGACCGAGTCCATGCAGGTTTGGGCGGAAGATTATATCGAAGACCTGCGCGCTAGCAATGGTGCTACGGAATACTATGGGATAAGCACCAATGCCATTACCGCTACGGTAAACTCTTTCAATGAAGAGGCGGGGGAAGCAGAAATTTCCGTCGCTACCAAGCGCCAGGAATTGAAAGGGACGCAAGAGAATTCTTTTGACCAGTCGCTCAAGGTTCTATTAGTCAAAGCGGATGGTGACTGGAAGATAGACGGAGCGTATTGGGAAAAATAGCCTGGGTTTTCTAAGTAATTCATGATTGCCTGAAAGCAGGAAATCATCTGTGGAAAACTATTTATTAAACGTTAAATAAAAAATGAAAATAGAAAATATAGGCCAATATTTAAATAGTTTTAATGAATTCGTCTATACGGCTGGAGATATAGAATTTTGGTTTGCCCGAGATTTGCAGTTTTTATTAGGATATAAAAATTGGGAGAATTTCGAAAAGGTTATAGATAAAGCGAAGGTTACTTGTAGCGTAGTTGGCGTATCCGTCGAGGATAATTTCGCTAACACTTCTAGAGTGGTTGACATGCCTAATGGTGGGATTAGGGAAATTGATGATATGTTTCTAACTCGCTATGCGTGTTATCTGATTGCCCAGAATGGCGATTCGGCAAAAGAAGAGGTTTCTTTTGCTATGAATTATTTCGCCGTTCAGACAAGAAGACAGGAAATCCTGGAACAACGGATAAATGATCAGGAAAGGCTACAGGCTAGAGATAAGCTAAGTATATCAGAAAAAGATTTATCGGGAGCATTCTATGAGCGTGGTACCGATAAAAACGGATTTGGCTTGATAAAAAGCAAAGGTGATCAAGCTTTATTCGGAGGATTGTCCACAAATGAAATGAAGTCACGCCTAAAGGTTCCTGTTAATAGACCATTAGCTGATTTTTTGCCGACAATTACCATTAAGGCTAAAGATTTTGCTAATGAGATCACGATCTTTAATTTGAAAAAAGATAAGTTATTGACGGGATTAAATAATGTTGCGCATGAGCATACCAAAAATAATTATCAGGTACGCAATCTTTTATTACAAAGAGGGATAAGACCAGAGGAATTACCAGCTGAAGAAGATGCGAAAAAATTAAAAAGACGGATTGAATCAGAGGATAAGAGACTTATGGCAGGAAAAGATGGAGTGCATAAAAAATACAAAAGGATTTAATTTATATATGCCGGTAAAGACGATATATAGCTGTGAGAAATGCGGCGCCCAGTTCCTTAAATGGAGCGGGCGCTGTTTGGAGTGCGGCGCTTGGGGCACGGTAAAGGAAGAGACGTCAATCAGCCAGCCCAAGGATAAGGAAGCGGCCAAGAAAGTCAGTGGCACTAAGGCTGTCGATCTCTCCTCCATCAGCTTGGAACAGTTCAAGCGCCTTCCGACGGGCATCGGTGAGATGGACCGGGTGCTTGGCGGCGGCCTAGTCCCTGGATCGCTCATACTCCTAGGCGGTGAACCGGGTATAGGGAAATCAACGCTTGCTTCCCAGATTATCGATGCGGTTTCTCGACAATTGCCCGCTCTCTATGTCAGCGGGGAAGAATCGGCCGCTCAAGTGAAACTCCGCTTAGAAAGGTTGGGTTGCGAACTTTCGCGTTGGCAGTTTGTGGGCGAATCTAATCTCGAAAAACTCTCCGCTACCCTGGAAGATATGAAACCAGGCTTGCTGGTCGTCGACTCTATCCAGACCATATATTCCGCCTTGTTGCCGAGCGAAGCCGGTAGCGTGAGCCAGATAAGAGCGGCGGCCGTCCGGCTGCTGGAGATTGCCAAGCGTGCAGGCATGGCGGTAATCATTATCGGCCATATCACCAAGGACGGCCAGATTGCTGGCCCTAAATCCCTAGAGCATATCGTCGATACGGTGCTTTCCTTAGAAGTGGACGCGGCTACCGGCTATGCCCTGCTGCGTTCGAGCAAGAATCGTTTCGGTTCGGCTAGCGAACTAGGCATTTTCGAAATGACCGGTACCGGATTCCGCCAGGTAGCCGATGCTGGTGCGGCCTTTTTTAATACTAAGAGCCTGTCTTTTCCCGGAGTAGCCGCTTCTTGCGTCTTCGAGGGTACCCGGCCTTTCTTCGTGGATATCCAGGCGCTCGCTACTAAGACGGTATTCGGTTATCCGCAACGGAAGTCTAGCGGCGTAGATCTCAATCGCCTGCAAGTACTTTGTGCGGTCATCGCCAAGCGTACTAAAGCTAACGTCATCTCTCAGGATATTATCCTTAACGTCGTCGGCGGGTTGCGTGTGAGCGATCCGGCTCTGGATTTAGCCGTATGCGCGGCCATCATTTCTTCATACTATAACCAACCGTTTCCCCGTCAGTCGGTATTCTTTGGGGAAGTGGGTCTGGGCGGCGAAGTGCGGCCGGTCGCTAAGCTAGAACAGCGCCTAGCAGAAGCCATTAAGCTTGGCTTTACCGAAGCCCTTATCCCAGACGGGCCGACTAAGGCAGGGGGGATAAAGTTAAGGAAGATTAAAGGATTAAATGAGTTGGTGGAAATGATGGGTCATGGTATTGACATATCGAAGAAAAAGTGATATAATATCACTACAATTGACGATGGATAAAGTTGTTGATTGCTTGGCATTGAACCTTTAAAACCAATTTATATATGAAAGAAAATGGAGGTAAATTGGCCGCGACCGGATTCTTATGTTTCGGTTGTGCCGCCGCCGCCTTTGTGACAGGGGATGGATTTCTCTTCCTGGCTGCATTGGCGCTCGGTTATGCCGTCTTTGAGATGGCAAAAGCTGGGTGGGGTAAGGATCTGAAAAGGGAGCCGGGG
>CAZSAA010000015.1:3133-19285 GCA_964604915.1 uncultured Gammaproteobacteria bacterium | reverse complement strand
GACGGACAGACTGCCTATCTCTTTGACGGGAAGGCGGTGTATTCGACTCCCCTTTCTCAGGAATAATGATTATCAATCTAAGGGGTTAATTTCTTTCGTAACGAAAAACCGCCAATTAGGCGGTTTTTCATAACTTTCCTAGTATGCCTAGTATTATTTCAGGGTGACTTTGGCGCCAGCCTCTTCCAGTTCCTTCTTGATCTTCTCGGCTTCTTCCTTCTTCACACCTTCCTTGACGATCTTCGGGGCGCCGTCTACCAAGTCCTTGGCTTCCTTGAGGCCGAGTTCGGTGATGGTGCGCACTACCTTGATCACGTTGATTTTGCTAGCACCGCCATCGGTCAGCTCGATATCGAAGGTGTCCTTTACTTCAGCGGCTGGGGCGTCGGACACAGCAGCGGCCATCATCATGGCTGGAGCGGCAGCGGATACGCCGAACTTCTCTTCGAGGATCTTGACCAGTTCAGCTAGGTCCAGGACGCTCATCTTCTCGATTTCGCTTACGAGGCCCTTGAATTTCTCCGGGACCACGACTTCTTTCTTTTCTTCTTCCATATTGTTGGATTAAAATCTTGCCTTCTTAGGTTGAATGGCAAGGATTATTTATTGATTATTTCTTAGATTCGATCGCTTTTAATACGTACACGAGATTGCGCAGATTCCCGGCTAAAGCGTTCACGAAACCGGAAATTGGAGCGTTGAGGGAGCCGACCATCTTGGCATAAAGCTCAGTCTTGCTCGGCAGCTTGGCTAGGTTCTCTACCTCTTTCTGGCTGATGAACCGATTTTCCAGGATTCCTCCCAGGAAAAATACCTTGTCTTCCTTCCCTTTGCGGAATTTATCCAGCGTCTTGGCTGGAGAAACCTCATCGCCATAGGAGAAGATGGTTGCTAGCTTGCCGTCAAAACCCTTCACGTCGAGACTGTCGATACCCTTGTCCTTGAACGCTAATTTCAGCAAGGTCTTCTTGGCTACATAGTACTCGCCATTTTCCTGGCGCAACTTGTGCCGCAATTCCTCGTTGTCCTTGACGCCCAAAGCATTGAAGCCGGCAAAGACGATTGATTTCGACTGGCCGATCTTCTGTTCCAAGCTCCGCACTATCTCTTGCTTTTGGATTTTACTTTTTGGCATACTTGTTTCTTATTTTCAAGCGCAGATTACGCTCAAATTACAAAAAATCTGTGTTACCACAGACAAAAAATGAAGAGAAAAACTTTTCACCTATGCAAGTCTTATCGGTGTGCTTGCAGTCTATGGCAACTGATTGTGCTTCTAGTATATCAATATTTCCGGATTAGTCAAGGGGATACATTCACCTTAGTTTTTCTAATAACCCTACCTTTTCTTATTGATCTTCGTCCCTCTTTTCCTTCCGTAGTTAGCGAAACGATGCGCTTCTTCCCGTGCTTTGAGCAAAGTTGGCTTAATGCTTTCAGCCATATCGCGGAAGACTGGACTGGCGCCGCGGGAAAAGACCAGGATATCGCCGCCGAACTTGGAGATGCCGATAAGGGGGGTGTTGAGATTGTTTTTGGCGAAGACCTTAGTGAGATATGATATCTGGGGTGTACCGCCGTCGATCATGATGATATCCGGTTCCGGCCATTCCGAGTGGGCGAAGCGTCGGAGTAGGACTTCTTCAAGCGCCGCTTCGTCATCTGCTTCCCCAGCTTCCTTTATCTTAAATAGCCGATACTCGTTCTTGTCCGCTTCTCCGTTAGAGAAGACGACCATGGAACCATAGCTTTCCTTGCCTTGGAAGTGGGAGATGTCATAGCCTTCTATCCGGTTTATCTTCTGCTGGGACAGGTCATCCTCACGGATGAGCAGCGATACTTCTTGCATGTGCCTGAGCCCTTGGGCTTGTTCGGGATTTTCTTTCATTAGTTTAGCCAGCAAGCGCTCCTTCTGGCCGCCGAGCAGCATGGCGATATGGCGGATATTCTTCTGATATTCCTTCTTCCCGATCTTGCCCACGCAAGCGCCCGGACAGAGGCCGATCTGATAGTCGAAACAGGCCTTCCCGCTTTCGGGACGGCAGGTGCTGTATGGGAAGATGCGACGTATCAACTTCAAGGCGTTGCGGACGATATATAGCGATTGGTATGGGCCGAAGATGCGATTCTTTTCGCTCGGGAAGCGCTTGAGCTCGTGGCCGCGGATAATGATGGGCTTGGGCCAATCGGTCTTGGGAATGACGATATAGACGAAAGAGCGGTTATCGCGATCCCTGACATTGTATTTAGGCCAGTACTTCTTGATGTAGTATGCTTCCAAGATAATTGCTTGGAGCAAGGTGCCGCTCTCTTCGTATGACAAGCTCCGCGCCGTCGCTACCATCTCTTTTGTCCGATCGGGGATATCTTTCTGGAAATATTGTCCTAGGCGGCTCCTGAGGCTGGTGGCGCGGCCGACATAGATTACTTCCCCTTGGCTATCGCGCCAAAAATACACCCCCGGTGCCTTAGGGGCAGCTTTAGCGACGCTTTTGAGGTCTGAAGCCATATATTCGCAAATCTATCTTCCCTCCTATTATCCCTATCCCCTCGGATTTTAGCAAGAGAGCTTTTTTCCTGAGGCCGCCATTGAAGCCGTGCAGGCGGCCATCAGCGGCAACGATCCTATGGCAAGGGACGTCCGGTGCGAAAGGATTGCGATGCAGGGCTTGGCCTACCGCGCGTGAGGCTTCGGGCTGGCCGATCATTCTGGCGATCTGGCCGTAGGTAGCGACATAGCCAGACGGCACTTTGCTAGCTGCTTGATATACCCTGGTAGCGAAATCTGATATCTTGTTATTTGACATATGGTATTTGATGGGGTTAATATTGGGGCAATGATGGTTCTTTGTAGTCTTGGAGGGGATCGGAGCCGAGCGGACCAGGAACAGTCAAGCTATGGCCACTGCTATTCGTGTTTACAGGAGGAAGGATATGACAGGCGCCGTTGATATGGCTGCTCCTATCCGAAAGAATTCTTCCTGTAACCAGCCGCTTTGCCAGCATCCCTTCTTGAGAGCCCCGGGGAAAAGTCGCAGTGCCTCCATCGGCCTTGATATAGGGCCAGTATATGATGAGGATAATCAAAGGGAGTCACATTACGTCCGCATTTGGGACCTATCAATACTCCACAGAATCTATGAACTTTACATAAAGCCTTGCCCGGGGCTTTTTTGTTTTCCACCGCATCCTATTGACAGTCTGCAGGGGGAAGGTATAGGATATAGGCATAAGTTCAAGTTTCAGTTCATCCAGCCAAGTTGGATAACGACGCAATGTTAGTTATCACTTGGCACAAGCCTCGGAAAAAAGCGTGGAGCAAACCAATCGGTACCAGCAACGTCTGGAATTCAACCATTGGACAAAAAAGGAGGAAAGATGAGTCGCACCATATTGTGCCACCGCGTCCCTGCCAAACAAAATAAATTCCACCAAAGCCTATTCCGAGGCTTTTTTCTTTATTTTAAATATTCCTTCAGATAGGAGCCGGTGGCGCTTTTCTTGTTCTTGGCAATCTCTTCTGGCGTGCCAGCGGCCATTATCCGTCCGCCTTCATCCCCGCCGTCAGGCCCGAGGTCGATAAGGTAGTCCATCGCCTTGAGTACGTGCAGGTTATGCTCGATGACCATGACGGAATTCCCCTTCTCCACCAATTGGTTGAGGACCTTGAGCAGCATGTCAATATCCTGGTAGTGCAATCCGGTAGTCGGTTCGTCCAGAAGATAGAGGGTACGCTGGCCGATGTTGTGAGTCAATTCCTTGGCGATCTTGACCCGCTGAGCTTCGCCGCCCGAAAGGGTGGTGGCTGATTGGCCGAGTTTCAGATATCCCAGGCCCACGGACTCTAAAACGCGCAGCTTGTCGGTGATATGGTAGTTCCCGTCGAAATATTGTACCGCTTCTTCGATGGTGAGGTCCAAGACTTGGGCGATATTCTTCCCCTTATACTTCACTTGCAGGGTTTCCCGATTGAAACGGGCGCCGTGACAGACCTCACATTCCACGATGACCGCTGGCAGAAAGTGCATCTCGACCAGATTGAAGCCGGCGCCATCGCAGGCTTCGCAGCGTCCACCCGGACGGTTGAAGGAGAATCGAGATATAGAATAGCCTCTGGCCCTTGATTCAGGCAAGGCGGCGAAGAAATCGCGGATAGGGGTGAAGAAGCCGGTATAGGTGGCGGGGTTAGAACGGGGTGAACGACCGATTGGCGATTGGTCGATCACCACTATCTTATTTATATACTCTACTCCCTTGATCTCTTCCACGTCATGCAGCTTTATCTTCGTTCCTGGCCGATTCTTCATCTTGGTGACATTGCGGTATATGACGTCATACATCAGGGATGACTTGCCCGATCCGGATACGCCGCTGATACCAACTAATCGTCCGAGCGGAATCTCTACGTTAGCCTGCTTGAGGTTATTGGCTCTCGCTCCCTTTATCTTGAGCGACCCTTTATTACTCTCTCGCCGCCGATCCGGCAAGGATATCTGCTTGTCGCCACTGAGGTATTGTACCGTGAGCGAAGTTTTGCGATACTTGCTATTCTTCTCCGGATCAAGGAGGTCGGCCGTCTTGCCAGCCGCCATCACTTCCCCGCCATGGACGCCAGCAAAGGGGCCCAGATCGACCAGATAGTCGGAGGCGCGGATAGTCCTTTCATCATGCTCGACGATGATGACGGTATTATGCTTGTCCCGCAGAGCCTTGAGGGTGGCGATGAGCTTATCGGTATCACGCTCGTGCAAGCCGATGGTCGGTTCGTCCAGGACGTATAGCGTACGGGAAAGATGCGAGCCTATCTGCGAAGACAGGCGGATACGCTGAGCTTCGCCGCCGGATAGGGTTTCGGCTTCACGGCTGAGTGAGAGGTAGCTGAGTCCCACGGTGTTGAGGAACTCCAGGCGGGATATGACTTGCGAGATCACGGACTCGGCAATGGTCAGCTCCCGCTTATTCATGGATTGGTAGTATTGCCAGAAAAAATCATATGCCTGTTTGATGGACATCTCACTGGCTTCGGCCAGGTTCTTCTCCCCTACTAGTACCGAGAGGGCCTCCGGGCGCAAACGGTGGCCAGAACAAGCTGGGCATATATTCTTGCCAGAAAAACCGATCTTGCCCAGTCCCAGGCATTGCGGGCAGGCGCCATGAGGCGAATTAAAGGAAAATAGGCGGGGCTCTACTTCAGGGAAGGAGAAGCTGTCGTTAGGGCAGGTCCAATTGGCGGACAGGAGGATTTCCTTTTCGCCGAATTTGGCTAAGCACAATCCTTTGCTATAGCTGATAGCCGCTTCGACCGCTTCAAATAGGCGGCTATCGTCGCCGAGCATTACTTTATCTATCATTATCTCGATATCGTGCTTGGCGGTCGGCTTGAGTTCCACTTTGTCCCGCAATTCCCTGACCTGGCCGTCGATGCGGGCCTGGGAGTAGCCGAGGTTGAAATAGTCATAGAGGAGCTGGTAGTATTCGCCTTTACGGCCGCGTACAACCGGGCTGAGGATCTCGACGTATTCCGCCTTGCTCTCCTTACCGCGGTTGATGATGATATCGACCATCTCCTCAAGAGACAGCTTCTCTATCTTATGTCCGCACTTAGGGCAGAATACTTCCCCTACCCGGGCATAGAGGACGCGGAGGTAGTCATGGATCTCGGTCAGGGTACCGACGGTGGAGCGGGGATTATGCGAGAGGGCTTTCTGGTCAATGGAGATGGACGGGGCGAGGCCGATTATCTCGTCGACTTCGGCCGGCTTCTTCTGTCCTAAAAACTGCCGCATATATGGCGACAGTGACTCTACATATTGCCTCTGCCCTTCGGCAAAGATGGTATCGAAAGCAAGGGATGATTTCCCAGAACCGGATACGCCGGTGATGACGGTGAGGGAGTTGTGGGGTATCTCGACGTCAATATTCTTGAGATTATGCATCCTCGCCCCTTTGACGATGATCTTTTCTTCTTTCATATAGATGAGAACGGACAGGTTTTCCTGTCCATTGGCGGTGCCGAAGAGAGGACTTGAACCTCCATGGGGTTGCCCCCACAGCGACCTGAACGCTGCGTGTCTACCAATTTCACCACTTCGGCGTGATTATATTTTGCGATTAACATTATATGGGGAAACGGGAAAAAAATCAATCCTCCGAAAGGTCAAGGAAATTGCCGATCTCGCGGGTAGTTGATCTGGCCGTTATGCCGTGCTCTTTATTATATTTTTCCTGCTTTTTCCGCCGTCGCCTCGATTCGGCGATCGCCTTACGCATCGATTCCGTTTCTTTATCGGCATAGAGGATGATCCGGCCATTGACGTTACGGGCAGCGCGCCCCATCGTCTGCATGAGCGACGTCTGGCTGCGCAGGAAGCCTTCCTTGTCGGCATCGAGGATGGCCACCAGTCGCACTTCCGGCAAATCTAGGCCTTCGCGCAATAGGTTGACGCCGATAAGGACATCAAATTCGCCTTGGCGGAAAGCGGAGAGTATCTCGGTGCGCTCGATAGTCTTGATGTCGGAGTGGAGATAGTTGCTCTTCATGCCCTTTTCCTTGAGATATGAATCAAGATCTTCAGCTTGGCGTTTGGTAAGGGTGTTGACGATAGCGCGTTCGCCTTTTTCGGCTACCGCCTTTATCTCTTTGATAACATCATCTATCTGGCTGTAGTTCTTTTCTTTATCGAAAGCCGGTCGTATCTCTATCTCCGGATCGATGAGCCCGGTGGGGCGGATAACCTGTTCGGCTATCTGCTGTGAATGCTTGTATTCGAAATCGCCGGGCGTAGCGGTGGTAAATATCACCTGCCCGACTCTCTCTTCGAATTCTTGGAATTTCAAAGGCCGGTTATCTAAAGCGGAGGGCAAGCGCCAGCCGTATTTGATAAGGGTCTCTTTGCGGCTGCGGTCGCCGGCATACATCCCCCTTATCTGCGGCACGGTGATATGGGATTCGTCGATGATGGTCAGGAAATCTGGCTGGCCCGCCGCATTTCTGGGGAAATATGAGATGAGTGAATCCGGCGCTTCGCCAGGCAACTTGCCGGCTAGGTGGCGGGAATAGTTTTCGATGCCATGGCAGAACCCCAGGCTCCGTATCATTTCCATATCATATTTGGTGCGACGTCCTAAGCGATCCGCTTCGAGCAGCAGCCCTTCCGTTTGGAAATATTTGATCCGGCCGTCCAGTTCCGCCTTGATATCTTTGAGGGCTTGCTTTATCTGCGGTTCGGCTGAGACAAAATGCTTAGGCGGGAAGATAATAGCCGAGCTCATCTGCTCGGTAATATGGCGCTTCACGGTATCCATCACGGCGATTTCCGCCACTTTCTGGTCCTTCAGTTCCAAGCGGATGAGGTAGTTCTCGGCGCTCGGATGGATCTCGAAGATATCGCCGCGGACGCGGAATTGGCCGCGCTTGACTTCCCCGCTGGTACGTTCGAACTGGATACGTACCAGTTGGCGGATGAGGTCGCCGCGGACGATATCCTGGCCGATCTCCAGGTTGATGGAGGCTTGGAAATAGCTCTGGGGCACGCCGAGGTTATATATGCAGGATACCGAAGCGACGATGATGACGTCCCGTCGACTCATCAGGGCCGATGTGGCCCCATGGCGGAGGCGGTCGATCTCGTCGTTTATCACCGATTCCTTGTCAATATAGGTATCGGTGATGGGCAAGTATGCTTCCGGCTGGTAGTAGTCGTAGTATGAGACGAAATAGCGGACGGCGTTATCTGGGAAGAAGGCCCGGTATTCTTGGTATAGTTGGGCGGCTAAGGCTTTGTTAGGAGCGATGACCAAGGCCGGACGGTTATGCTTGGCAATGATGTTGGCCATGGTAAAAGTCTTGCCTGAACCGGTAACTCCCAGCAAGGTCTGGTATCGCAATCCCTTTTCCAAGCCTTCCGCAAGCTTGGCAATAGCTTGAGGCTGGTCACCGGCTGGCTGGAATTTCGATTTAAGTTGAAATATGCTTTCTTCCATATCAGATGATGCGTTTTTTTCTTAAGAAAGCTAGCAGGATGCCGATAGAAACTAAGATAGCCGCCAAGATGCTCCAGTATGCCTGAGGATTAGCCGAGAATGGCAACGGCACATTCATGCCATAGAAGCTGGTAATCATGGTGGGCAGTGCCAGAACGACGGTAGTGACGGTCAGGACCTTCATGACGCGATTGAGGCGATTGGTAGCTATCACCTCATGAGCCTGGCGGATGTTAACGATATTGGTCAGATTACTCTTGGATCGCTCGATTAATTGTTCATTATCGAGGCGTAAATCTTCGATGAGGTCGTGGTCATCTTGGTATAGGTCGAGGCTCTTGCCGGAGGTGATATTGGAAAGGACGTGCCGGACCGGTAGCAGGGCGTTGATGAATTCATTGAGTATCACCTCGTAGCTGATGAAGCTGGCAATATCTTGGTCCCTGACGTTATCGACGTTCAAACTGAAATAGTTGATTTTTTTACTTATCTTGTTAAGCAGGTCGCTATATGCCCCCTCTATCTCTAAGAAGATACGCAAAAAAAGCTTCGTACGTTGAGTGGTGAAATATCTCCGGCGCTTGTTGATTACGGAAATCAGAAATTCCGGATTTTCTTTCGAAACTATCATCAAGAAATCCTTGCCGATGGCAAACATGACCGGGAAAGTCGATATGCGGCGCAAATTAGCTTTCTGTTCCGGCACCCGGGCGAAGATATATGTTATTCCCTTCTTCGTTTCTAGGCGCGGCGATTCATATGGGTCGAGGGCATCGGAGAGCAGGCCGTATTCCAAACCGAATTCGCGGCTTACCCGCGCCATCTCTTCCTCATCCGGATCGCTCACATACACCAAACTCCCGACTTGGAATTTGTCGAGTTTCTTGAGCTTATTATCTTTAATGGTGCGTTGATAGTACTTTATCATTTTATTTTCCTTTATATCATCTGCTTATCACGATCATCCGTTGTCCGGCGGGAGCGGGACGAGCGCTAGTAGTGGGATAATCGGTGATAGCGCTTAGCATCACGTCTTTGGTGTAGCGGTAGCTGGCGCCATAGCGGGTGCCTGGGTCATTAGTTATGAATTCTTCTGTCCCATAGTCATAGCCGATAATTAGCAAAGTATGGTGATCGGGACCAGGCGCGGTGTAGTGGGGATTAGCTAGGATACGGCCATTGACCGGCACTACTACTAATTTCCCATCTTCTAGTTGCTCGTATATATCCTCCGCTCCGTCTATTTCCTTTATCTCTGCCCTATCCCACTGGAAATATCCGTTGATGATTATATCCAAGGTGTCTTGAACCGAAGTATCACCATGGAAACCCTCTATTTGTTCGGCTTGATAATCAGCGGCCGCCCGGACTTCCCGTATCATCTCTTCCGCGCCAAGGCCTTGGCCCTGGGCCCATCTGATAGCCATGAGTACGGAAGCTTCTTCACAGCCGTCTTGCTGGGCTGGGTCAGCCCAGTCTCCCAGCGGAGCTTGACTACGGAAGGGGGCATCAAGGAGGACTAGTGTATTGATATCGTCTTCGTTGATAGTTCCTGAATCTTCTTCCCCGGTATTTTCTTTGCTCTCAATATCATTTATTTCATTTATTGGGACGGACGGTTCTTCTGGGGTCGAGGGCATTAGGTCTACTGGCACGATTATCTCTTCCTGTTTTTCGATGGCTGGATCAGGCTCGATAGTTAGCTGTTCCGGCGTCTCGATTATCGCCACCTCTTCTTTAGGCGGGACTATCACTGCGATATATGGCTCTCTATTCCCTTCCTTTATTACCAAGAAATATGCGGCTAAAGTGCTAAATCCCAGGAGCACGACTGGAGAGATCCAGCGTCGTTTTCGGTATTGTTCTTGTCGGCGGAAGTCAGGCATATGTCTAGCCAATTGTATCATATTTGTCCTTCCGTGACTAGACTGAAAAAATATTTTCCTCAAGGTTATTGAGGATAAAGAAAAGGCGCTTCCGCTGAAGCGCCTAAAAACCAAAGAACAATAACCACGACCACTTTGGGTCCTGTAACCTCCCTGCATTACGCCTGAGGTTATAGGCTAATTTTAGCATTACTTTATTTTAATGTCAAAAGTTAGCAAAAAGCGGTAGATTTACCATCGCCTTATCTTCTCGCCGCCTTGTCCTTCCCCTTCTTTTTTAGGGATAGAAACAGCTTAGCCCTCGCCTTGTTAGTGGCGATTTATATAGATTCTTTTTTCGAACCTTTTGCCACAGATAATACAAAACTTGCCCTAACCAACATTCTTGAATTTTTTTCCTTATATTTTCATTATTAAAGATCATTTTGTCTCCTCCTTTTTAGTATTTATCCATTAATCTGAAAAATATCGCATAGCGATGTAAAGGCTATGTTGACTTTTTCCTTATTTTCCTATAATATCAAGGCGCTGTACTTTAATATCAACCTATAAAAAATCTAAAAATGGAACACCAATTAGAGTGGAAGCGGCTTTCTTGGTTCTATCACTGCGGCGCCTTCGTGATGATATATAAGAAGATGGAGGCCGAGGAGTATCGATACGAGACCTTTGGCACCAAGGGTGAGAGCTATTTCTCGGAAACTCCCCTGCCCTCGGAAAAGGCGGCCAAACGGGCCGCTAAGAAATTCATCGATGAGAAGCTTTCCGATGGCTGGCCGCTCCAAGCGCCCGGTTGGTAATCTAAGAAAATAAGACAAAGAGCTTAAAGAGCTCTTTTTTCTTTTGTTCTATATATTGCTTCTGCTGGCTAATCCCGCTATGATAGGGATAATCAACAATCTATGGCTCCTCTTTTGCAAGTAAACAACCTGAGCAAGGAATATGGCGGCAAAGTGATTTTTTCCGGCCTGTCTTTTAGCGTATTCGCTAAGCAAAAAATTGGCATTATCGGGCGCAATGGCGCCGGTAAATCTACCCTTTTTCGGATCATCCTCGGCCAGGAACAAGCGGATGGTGGCGAAGTCATGATTAGTTCTGAAGCGAGGATAGGGTCGATCGAGCAGTCAGCCGACCATGTTGGCCAAGAATCAGCCATAGATTATCTTGTCCGCAAGAGCGGCAAAGAAGATTGGCGCTGCCGCCAAGTGGCCAGCCGCTTCCGTTTCGATGCCGCGAAACTCGGATTGCCGGTCGCTTCCCTGTCCGGTGGCTGGCAGATGCGTCTGCGGCTCACGGCCATGCTCCTATTGGAGCCCAATCTTTTCCTTTTGGATGAACCAACCAATTATCTCGACCTTCGCACGCTATTGCTCCTGGAAGATTTTTTGAAAACGTATCCTGGCGGTTTCTTAGTTATCTCCCATGATCGAGAATTTCTCAAGAATACCTGTACGGAGACAATGGAGATAACGTCGAGGCGCTGTATCGCCTTCCCTCAGCCGCTCGAAGCATATTTGGCATATAAGGAGCAGCGGGCGCAGACGGAAAGGAAGATAAACGAGAAGATAAGGCATGAGCAGAAGAATATGCAGGCTTTCGTCGACCGTTTCCGCTATAAGGCGTCAAAGGCAACCCAAGCGCAAGCTTTGATCAAGAAGATAGATAAGCTAGAAGCGCATAAGATAAGTATCGAGCATAATGCTGGCAACGTGAGGATATCCATGCCGATGATAGAACGGCGCAAGAACCGCCTGCTCTCGATCGATGAAATGGCGATCGGCTACGATTCGCCCTTGGTTTCTGGTATCGATCTGGAAATAAAAGGCGGCGAAAAAGCGATACTCGTGGGCGATAACGGGCAAGGCAAGACTACGCTACTGCGAACCATAATCGGAGCTATCGCGCCCCTTTCCGGCCGGTATACCTGGTTTGCTGGCCTCAAGATTGGCTATTTCGACCAGCTTTCCACTGCCAACCTCAATCAGGACGAGCAGGTTGGCGACTATCTCAACCGGATGTCCCATTCGAGTCTCAAGACCGAGAAAGTCTTGCAGATGGCCGGTGATTTCCTATTTTCCGGCGATGACATCAAAAAGCCGCTCGGAGTATTATCCGGCGGTGAAAGATCGCGCCTTGTCCTCGCTGGCCTGCTCCTGGGCAAGCCTGATGTCCTGTTGCTCGACGAACCCAATAACCACCTGGATTTCGAAACGGTAGAGGCACTAGCCTTGGCGCTCAAGGGATATAATGGCGCCGTGATATTTACCAGTCATGACCGGACTTTTGCTAACCTAGTGGCGGAGAAGGTGATAGAACTGGACAACGGTTATTGTTCCCTGCGCTACCATGATTATGAAGGCTATATCTATCAGCTGGAGAAACGACTCGCTGAAGATAGAACAAAAGAGAATCTAGCTGGTAACGGCCCTAAAGGTGATAAGGCGGTATATCAGGAGGATAAGGAAAAGAAGAAACGGATCAAGGCAATCGAGAAGAGGCTCGAGAAGCTATCAGTCAGGAAAGAAGAGATATTTAAATACTTCTTGGATAATCCTCTTAGCAATGACTTGGGCAAGAGGAGCGAATTAGAAAGCATCGCTCAAGAATCCCAATCGCTAGAGGAGGAGTGGATAAACCTCAATTATCAATAATATCCCATCTTCATTATATCGCCTGGGTTGGTTGATCTTTTCACAACTTCCACTCTACCGGCAACTTGCCCTTAAATGGGTAATCGCCGAACAATACGTCAGCTACGCCTTGGCCTTCGGTGCCAGGCAGCCAGGCGGCGATGATAGCATTCCAATTAAAGGCATATCTCCTTATATCCAACGGCCGGCCAGATATGATGATAACGATTATTTTATCAGCATTCTTGCGCAAGTTAGCGATAGCCTGCAAATCTTCTTCGGATAGCTGTGGGCGCTCGTTATCGCCGACCCCTTCGGCATATGGCTTTTCACCGACCACGGCGATACCGATGACTGCCTTCTGCTTTTCTCGACCGAAGTCGCCTGACGGTTTGAAGTTAATAACAGTATTTTCTCGTACCGCCTTTCTTATACCTTCTAGAATAGTAGTACCAGGAATCCAATTTCCATCTATCCCCTGCCATTCTATCGTCCAACCGCCGGATTGCTGCCCGAGATTATCCGCAGCTGAACCAGCGACTAATATTTCCCCGATATCCTGGCTAAGCGGCAGGATATCGCCTCTCTCCTTGAGCAGGACGAGCGATTCCCGCACTGCTTGCCGAGCTAGATCCTTGTGTTCCGGGGATCCGATGACAGAAAGGTCGGGGTCATCATTCACAGGCGAATCGAATAGTCCGAGCTCGAATTTCATGGTTAGGATGCGCCGGACTGATTCGTCTATCCTGGCTTGACTGATATCACCGGCGTTTACCGCCGCTTCCACGTCCCTGACAAAATCTTTATAATCAAAAGGTAGCATGATCATGTCAACCCCAGCGTTTATCGCGATAGCCGCGGAATCGTATTTGCTGCTAGATATATTATATACTCCATACCAATCGCTAACGACCACTCCTTGGAATCCTAATTCGTCCCTGAGTACGTCATTTAGCAAATACCGGTTGGCAACGAGCTTCTTCTCTTGCCAATCAGCCAAGCCGACCATGATACTTTTTACTCCGCTCTCTATCGCAACGGCAAATGCCGGAAGGTGGACGGCTCGTAATTTGGCTTCGTTCACCCCTATCCTCCCCTGATCTATCCTGTAGTCCTTATTTATCGAAGTGCCCCACTCCATTGCCCCCAAACCGACAAAGTGCTTGGCGGTCGCGGCCGCCAAGCCATTTTCTTGAAAACCAGTGATATATGCTTGACCCAAGGCGGTGACGATTTCCGGATCGCTACCAAATGATTCATACATCCGTCCCCAACGATTATCTAAAGCTACGTCCAAAGAAGGAGAAAAGCCCCAGTATATGCCAGTAGCGCGCATCTCCTTGGCGCTTGCCTGACCGATACGGTATACCAAGTCTGGATTGGCAGCAGCGCCTAGACCAATCTGGTGAGGGAATATGGTGGCTCCTGGTATGTTAGAATGACCATGGGTAACATCTACTCCGTATAGTATCGGTATACCTAGGCGACTTGCCTTAGCAGCTGTTTCGAAACCATTTACCAGATTACGCCAACCTTCCGGAGTATTAGAACGAGGTTTGGCACCTGAACCGCTCAAGATGGCGCCTACACCATACCGAGCGACATCATCCATATTCTTTAGGCTGTTTTTCTCTACTAATGCCATCTGTCCGACTTTTTCCGCTAAGCTCATCCGTGCCAGCAAATCCTCTACTCTCTCCGCTGTCGGTAAAGATGAGTCCCAATATAGCGCCTCCTTATCCATCTGCAGCGTCTGGTTGTCCAGTTTATTGGAAAAAAGACGAGAAAAGAAAAATAAAGCCGCTACAATCGCGGCGGTCAGCAAGGTCAGGGATATGGCAAGTTTGATCCGGTATCCTTTTTTCATGGGTATATTATATCAGATTATGCTCTCGATGGAAACCTATAGGGAGGATGTTCCCTTATCCTCGTAGCTCTCGTTTATCTGTCTATATATCAGGCTTGATATGTCCTTGATGAAATTGGCTAGGACATTAAGGTCACTGCCGCGGGTCATGACGCAAAGCAGATATGGCCGCTCTGGATAGTATATTATGCCGCATTCGTGCAATTGGTCGGTCTGTTGGCCGATATAGATATTTTTCCGTTCGCCGAATTTGTGGGACACCTTGATCCCAGCCGGAACGCCAGCTACCAAGCCAGCGTGGAACTGGCTGCGGGAAAGCAGATCCAAGGCTTTTTCTGAGTGTTCTTCATCCAGATAGGCGGCGTTATACATGATGCGGAAGAAAGAGGCATATTCCTTGACCGACATATAGTCTTCCGGCGTCCTGATGTTAGGGACGGTTATCCCTAAGTCAGTATATACCTTTTCTAGCTGAGCTGGGTCGATATAATTGAGGAGGGTCAGCATGGCGCCATTATCGGAGTTGATAATCATGAAATCGATTAGCTCCCTGACGCTATATTCCGTCCCGACGATTAAGTCCAGGCCGGAGTCGATGTTCTGATAATAGCTACTATCAGCGGATTCCAACTTTATTTTCTCATCCAGTATGCCTGGATCCCTTTCCGCCTGCTTGAAATAGGCGATCATCAGAGGCACCTTCATTAAGCTAGCCGGCGTGAAAGCCTCTTCTTCATTGATGCCGAACCAAGGGCCGTTGTTGAGATCGCGGAAATACACGGCGAATTCGTTGCCGTTATAGGACCCTTCATTCAGCCTGCTTATCTCGTGCTTTACTTCGTCTTCGAAGGGTATGTATTTGCGGTTGAACTCGAAGCCTTGGATATCGCATTCGAGGAGAGGATTAATGAATCGGTATGTTCCCTTCTGCCTGACTTGGGTCGATTGCTTCTCTGTTTGGTTGCGCTGGGCAAGCAAATACGCGCCACAAAAGAATCCGATTCCGAAAATCAGGACAGCCATCAAAATAGACGCCAAGGGATGCTTGATGCTTAGTGGACAGGGAGAAATCGATTTTCGCCTTAACTCGGGAATGCTCATATGCTGATATATCCTGTTTCAGGAAAGAAACAAGGAATATTCTCATCTTCTCATTCATGATTATACTAAAATTTTCCTAAAATCACAATCCAGGAATTAGCCCTTTTCTTTTTCGGGACTTTATAACCTGCCCGCTTAGCTTCCGAAATGCCGATGGCGACCGCCTGTTCCTGAGCCTTCACCGGTTTTTTGGATCGGCCGCTTTTCAATTTTCCTTCTTTATACTCCTCCATTACTTCCTTGATCTTGTTTTGAGCATTCTTGCTGTACTTCGGCATACTTTTCAACGCTTATCCCGATCAAGCAGCCAAGCGACCTTCTTGATCGTGATGAGAGCGACTAGAGCAGCCGCGACTACGCCTAGGCCGTGGCAAATCTTCCGTTTCGTCTCTCCATCTATCCGCTCATATCTATCCTTTATATCCTTGACCTTGCCGGCTACGGCATTCGCGCCTTCTTCCGCCTTGTTGACGAGATTGCCAGCCATTTCTCCGCCTCGTTCCAGGGCTTCGCGCGTCTTCTGGGCTAAGCGGGAGATAGCTTCCTTGGACTTATCTTCTCCCGCTGATACCAGAGATTCCATCTCGTCCAAACTATCCCTGATTTTCTTTATCCTAAGCATATCATTATCCATATGTTTGAAAGGTTAGTTTATAAGGTTATTTATCGCCGAACTCCTCCTCTA
>CAZSAA010000015.1:0-3123 GCA_964604915.1 uncultured Gammaproteobacteria bacterium | reverse complement strand
TAGTGAGTTCGAAGACTACTTCCTTGTATGAGATATGGATATCGGGATGATGGTCCTCCTCTTCGAAGAAAGGAACCAGATTGCCGATGAACCATACCGCTTCCGGGAAGCTATCGAAACTAAAGCGCTTGCTTATCCCGTCCTTGTTCAATTCCCAACCAGGCAGGCCCGAAAGAAGCTCTCGCGCTTCGCTCTCCGATATAGTTTCTAGGTGTTTAGCCATATTTTTTCAGCTTATTACCTATTATTCCAGCCGGACGACCTTTCCAGCCGGGCAATATATTATATCATGATTAGGCGATTGAATCCAGAAAAAAGAATCTAGAGAAACCAAAAAGAGTCATCGCTCTAGGCTATGACCCTTTTGTCAGAGGTAATATTCGCTGGTATTACGGTTATCCAGCCAATTCCTTCCTTATCGCCAAATAGTTGGTAGTTCCTCGGAATAGTTCATATGTCTCCTTATACCCCCTAACCTCACGCAGGCCGTTTTTCAAGATGCGGTATATTGCATAATCATCCTTGAGCAAGTAATAAAAATCTTGGAGGAAGGTCCTTGAATCTATATCGCATTGGCCGAACTCGAATTGGATGCAATCGATCTTGCCCGATCCGATCATGCCTGAAGCGCCTTGCAGGGCCTTGAACTCATGCCCCTCTACATCCAACTTCAAGAAGCCTATCCGGCTTATCCCCTGCTCCTGGCAAAAGGCATCTATCCGCTTGATCTCGACATCTTCTTCTTGGCTAAGATAGACGCCGTAGTGATCCATCCTCCGGCTATATATGCTAGCTAGGCCGGAACCGCCCGCATCGCTGTGGATGGTGGCTCTGGCATCCTGGTCGCCGAAGCCGAAGCGGCACGGATGGATATTTACCCGTTCTCGGGTATTTTGCTTTAGCGCATCGAAAGCGTGCCGGCAGGGCTCAAAGGAATATATGTCCCGATCTGGACCGAATGTTTCGGATAGGAGGAGCGAGTATGCCCCGATATTCGCTCCTACGTCGAATATAGCCGCCCTGTCTATCCCCCTAAGTTTCTTTTCGATATGCCTAAGGGCATATCTTTCACCGCTATCCCGGAAATCAGCCCCGCTACCGATATTCATGCCTTCTAGAGATACCAGGTATAGCGTTTCGAATATCCTTTGGAGGGCAGCTTTGCCGCATATGGGCGAAATTATTCTCTTGATGAGCATATTAAAATTAAGTTTTCTTAGATTTTCATTTTCCCTATGATTTTTTACCATCTATCAACAAAAATACCATGTAACGCCATATTTTGTCTATGGATATAGGCAAACGGCATTAAATGGACTTTGCTATAAAAAACGGCTTTAGTAATTAAAGCCGTTGTCTTAATAACGGATACTATGCTCTTTCTGTGTAGAATATCGCGACTATATATCGCGGTTCAGCCAGAACATGCATCATCCGTTCCGTTTCCTGGATCCTGCCACCGAATTCTTCCAAGAACTTATTGATTTCTTTTTCCAGGGAATGCGTATCGGTGCAATTGAAAATCTTTACTTTCTTCATTTTTCCCATGGCCGCTTGGAATTCTTCATCCGTAGCTACATCACCCTTGAGGGATTCGAAGGCGTGTTCCTGCCAATAAGGGAGTCGGCTCATATTCTTCCTAGTGATCTTTTCGGCAAGGACTTTTTCTCCACCTAAGGCATTTAGGAAGAATTGGACGCCTCCCTTAAAGATCTCCTCACCTGGCTTTACGCTACCATCTGGATTAACGCAGTAGGCGCAAAACTCTGCGTTTTCATCGCCTAACGCGAAATCCTCTTTCTTTTCTAGCGGCATGCCGCAAGTCGCGCAGTTTTTCATATTTTTTATATTATCTGTTTAATCCGTTTATATGATAAAAATACCACGGAATGGGGAGTTTTGTCTATTTACTCGAGACCTATATGATTACAGGCGTATATTATAAGAGCGAAAAATAAAAACAGTCATAGAAAAAAGACCGCCTCCATGGCAGTCTCTAATCATTTAGTCAGCTAAAGGGATGTTTCTATTAAGCTACTTCTTTATCACCTCTTTATCGCTTTTCTTCTTAGCCTTGTTCTCTAACATAACGCGCTTAACTTCTAAGCGTTTAGCGGTTTTGTGAGATTTGCTACTTTTTCTTCTGCCAACTCTGTGTGGTTTAAGAGCCATATTTTTATCATTAACTATAAATATGGTATTTATGATAACATAAAGTATTTTAATAAGCAAAAACTAAGAAAAATGGCATGGGAATTCAAATAAAAAACAAGCTATTAACTTGTTTTTTGTGAAATGCTCGGGGTCGCGGACGATGTTCGAACCAAAATTATTTTAAGAAAATAAAAAAGGGAAATATTTTAAGTATTTCCCTCCCCTCCCTAAAGTTAGGGCAATTTTTCTATTGCCGAGTAATAAATTTCGTTTTTTTTCTCTCTGGTTAAATAATCATAATAGATATCTTCAACTAAGATTTTACCGATTTCATCTTCCATTGCTTTTATCAAAGATTTAGCTATTTTAAGCCAATTTGAATAAACCTTTTCTTCAATAAATATGAGATCGTTCCAATGATTAATTTCACGTTTTACGTAATCCTTGGGATTACCGCCACTCATTGAAGGGGTAAATTCTCTCGTAAAAACATATTTACCATTTAAAAAATACATGTGCTCAGCCGGACTGCTTTTAATGAATCTAATAACCGTATCATACTGTATTTTTTTTCCAGGAGATTCTAAGACAATTTGATTTCTACCATCTTCACTATATTTTGAAGTAACAACATACTTTTCCCCAGAGACAACATAATTTGCGCCATTAGCAACTACATCAATCATAACCGGGAACTTACCATACATAATTCCAGAACGAAAAGATCCGGGAGCAATAGTTTTAAATTCCGCATAATTATAACGAGAATTAGGATTCTCTCCTATTGGCAATATTTCTATGTTTAATTTTGCCAATTCTTTTCTTTCATTCCTTTCTTTTACTTTGTCAAAGAATAAAAGAATAAAAGCAATTAAATTTAACTTTTTCATTATATATATTTTTAAGGTTCGACAATAATTTTAACTATCAAAAAAGTATACTATAAGTATACTTTTTTGTCAAGAGCTC
>CAZSAA010000014.1:0-19354 GCA_964604915.1 uncultured Gammaproteobacteria bacterium | reverse complement strand
GCCGGCCTAGCCAAGCCGAAAAAATGATAGGCAGCCTAATATGAGGCTGCTTTTTCTTTGACTCCACCCTTTTCCTTCCTCCTTTTTTCTGCTATCATATAGTGGCTTATTTATCCTAACACCCTAACTATATGGCCGTAGAAAATCATATATATGACCGGAATTTCTTCCGCAATACTATCAAGTTCGAAGCCAAATCCGCCGCTGATTTCGTGGAGATCGTCTTGGGGAGGTATGCGCCCCGGAGCTTAGTCGATATCGGTTGTGGCGCTGGGATATATTTGAAAGAATTCGAGAATCACGGCATCGAGGATATCCTGGGCGTCGATGGTGCCGTCGATGCGGCGGAGGAATTCTTGGCTGATAAGGGAAAGTTAGTGATCCATGACCTATCACTCCCATATTCCTTTTCGCGCCGGTATGATTTAGCCCTATGTTTGGAGGTGGCTGAACATCTGCCTGAGAGTGCGGCTGATGTCTTGATGGACACGATAGCGGCTGCGTCCGATGACGTACTATTTAGTGCCGCCGTTCCCGGCCAAGGGCCGCGGAGCATCGGCCATATCAACGAACAGCCCCATGCGTATTGGGCGGAAAAATTCAGGCAGCGCGGTTACCAGTTTCTGGGCGCATTGACCGAGGAACTGCAACAGGCGATGACCGAAAAGGATGTAGTCTGGTGGATAACTAACAATCTCCTGGCTTTCAAGAAAAAACCATGAAAAAAAGCGCTCGGTATATCGAGCGCTTTTGTATAATATCAGTTCTTTTTATCTCATCCTTTTATTTATAATATCGTCAAAGGAGGGGTGGTAAAGAAAGAGTTTTTGGTGATATTTTTTCGAATCATTGAGAAAAAATCTTTAGCTATCCTTGACATTCCTTTGTTTATATGTGAGAATTAGTCTGCTTTAATAAAAATATATTATTTTAACTTCGGTCCAGCAGCTCTAAGGAGGGATTTTTAGATTGCGCCAGGCTCTAGTGAATAAATAAAAGAAAGACAATCTATGAAATCATTCCAAGAAATGGACCTAAATCCGGTTATCGCCGCTAATCTCGAGACTTTGGGATACCAAGTTCCATCCCCTATCCAGAGCGCGGCCATCCCCTTCATCCTCGGGGAGAAAGAGGATCTCATCGCTTTGGCTCAGACCGGTACCGGCAAGACCGCGGCGTTCGGCTTGCCCGTACTCAGCCGTATCGACACCAAGCGGCCGGAAGTGCAGGCGATCATCGTCTGCCCTACCCGTGAGCTTTGCTTGCAAACTTTCCAGAGCCTAGGCGGCTTCGGGAAGGGTCTGTCCGGCCTCAGGTTGGCCGCAGTTTATGGCGGCGAACGCATTGACTTCCAGATTAGGGCACTCAAGTCGGGTGCGCAGGTCGTGGTGGGTACGCCCGGACGCGTCTGCGATCTCATCCGCCGCAAGTCGCTTAAGCTAGGATCGGTCGATTGGCTCATCCTCGATGAAGCCGATGAGATGATGGATATGGGATTCAAGGAAGACTTAAATACCATCTTGGCTCAGGTGCCACCGACCAGGCGTACCTTGCTCTTTTCCGCGACCATGTCGAGGAACGTCAGTCTCATCGCCAAGAAATATCTTAAGGAAGCTAAGGAGATAAGCGTAGGAGAGAAGAATGCTGGCGCGGCTAATGTCAGCCATGAATATTTCGTGGTTTCCGACCGTGACCGCTTTGAAGCTCTCCGCCGCATATTAGACAGCATTACTGACATATATGGCATCTTGTTCTGCCGTACTAGGATGGAGACCCAGGAATTGGCTGATAAGCTCAAGATGGCCGGCTATCTGGCCGAACCGCTCCATGGCGATATCGCCCAGAGCCAGCGTACTAAGATTATGGCCGCCTTCTCGTCCAAGCGGATAAAGCTATTGGTAGCGACGGACGTAGCGGCGCGCGGCATCGATGTCGTGGGCCTTACCCATATCATAAACTATAATTTTCCAGAACAGAACGAATCATATACCCATCGCAGCGGCCGCACTGGTCGGGCACAGAACCAGGGCATCTCGATCTCCCTGGTCAGTCCTTGGGATATCTGGCGCATCCGTGATGTCGAAAAAGGATTAGGGAAGAAATTCGAATATAAGAAGGTCCCGAGCCAACTCGATGCCTTCTATCGCCGTGTCGAAGGATTTATGAACGAGATAGAAGAGAGCGATGCCGGGTCGGCGCCGCATAATAAGCGCTTGGAGGGAATCCTGGAAAAGATGGGCCGCTTCACTAAGGAAGAATTGCTGAAGAAAGTCATCGTGCATGAGTTCGTCGGTCCGATCCAGGGTCTGGAAGAAGGCCGTGACCTTAACGCTAGTTTGGATCGCGCTCCAAAGATAGGCAGCAAGCCTAGAGGAAATAAGGGTAATTTCCGCGGCTATCGCGGCAACAAGCCGGCTGGCCGCTATACTGGAGGGTCCAAGCGTTTTTCGCGTCGCAAGGGAGCTTAGTGGTATAATAATAAAGACGGCCAGGAACGAGGAATATTGCTGGTTTAGGATATCAGGAACAATTAAATAACATCGCCATGGAGAAGGAAGAAAAAAAGAAACAGGAATCCGGAGAGGATGAATGTTTCACTGAATTCGAATTCCAACTCCTAGCTGATAAAGAAGGCCCGGAGGAGGAAAAGCAAAAAGACGCTGACCAAGAATCCGAGGGTCAAGAAAGATAGGAGACGGCAACTTCTCCTTTTCTTTTATTTTCGGATAAGGTAAAATAGTGGCAGGAGAAGCAAGCTATTATAAAGGTCGAAGTTTGGCATTAATAAATTTAAAGGAGGGATTTTGTATGAACAAACTAAATTCTTTGGACATAGTCGCTATCATCCTGCTCGTGATCGGCGGCCTTAATTGGGCGCTGGTTGGAATCTTCAATTTTGATCTGGTTGCCGCGATTTTTGGCGATATGAGCGTCGTGTCTAGGATCGTCTACGTGGTAGTCGGTCTTTCCGCCATCTATTTGTTGGCGGTCATGGGCAACCTGAGCAAGAAATAATCTAATAGGAAGCCCCAGATATAAGAAAAGAAGGAGTATTGTGCTCCTTCTTTTATTTCTTTTCCCCTTTCTTCCATATTCATCCGCCATTGCCGAATTCGTAGCGGATGCGGCGCTCGACCTGTTCGTTGGATGAACGCAATTCTTTGCGATGGTTGCGTTGCAGTGGGTCGTGCGGCGCTTCTGAGAGTTCGATGCCGTAGCCGATGGCATCGACGATGTCCCAAGCCGTTTTCCGGTATGGTTGGTAATCAAGGAGATCAAGCGACTCCTCGTTTTCCCAGCAATAGTGCAGGGCATTCGAATGGTGATGCATGTGCCACTCGAATGACAGCAGTGGTTGGTCTTCGGCCATGTCCCAGAAGCGGATAATGACCTTCTTGTCGACCGGTTCAGTCTGGAAAGCGATTATCGCCTTTTTCACGGTCCTTACTATCTGCTCGTTGCTAAAGTGCAATGAGAGCATGGTTACGCTCACGTGCAGATCATTGCCGAATACTAATACGGCGATTTTTTTCGGTTCTTTTTTTATGGTCATCTTTTTTCCTCCTTTTAAAAAAGATTGATTGTTTTTTAAATAACTATATTAAGGGTTCAACTAATCTTAGTCCCTTCCCGCCTTTTGTCAAGAGCGCTTCTTTGCTACAATGGTGGAGTATGGATAAGAAAGATATCAAGAAATTTCCGGCACCTTTGCCATTACGGGCACTTATAGGCCCTAGTTTTATCATCTTGGCGATGGGACTCGGCTCGGGGGAGATAATCCTCTGGCCCTATATGGTGGCTAATTACGGCCTTGGCATCGCCTGGGGTGCGGTTATTGGCATTACCTTCCAATTCTTCATCAATATGGAGATAGAGCGCTACGCCTTAGTCAAGGGCGAGAGCGTATTTGTCGGATTATCCAAGATCTTCAAGAAAGTCCCGTATTGGTTTATCATCTCTACCTTCCTAAGCTTCGGTTTGCCGGGTATCGCGGCTGCTTCGGCCCAAATCTTCGCCTCGGTTTTCGGCTTGGCTGATTTCAAGTATCTAGCAATCGGACTGCTTTTGCTTATCGGCCTTATCTTGTCAGCAGGCAAGACAGTCTATGGCCTGATCGAGAAGCTTACCCGTACCGCCATTACCCTAGGCGTGCCCTTCATTTTCATCTTGGTAATCATCCTGGCTTCTCGTCATGATTGGACACAGTTGCTCTCCGGCCTTATCGGTCGCGGTGAGGGGTTCCGTTTCCTGCCTGAGGGTATCTCTTTGGCAACTTTCTTGGCCGCGTTCGCCTATTCCGGCGCTGGCGGCAATCTCAACCTCACTCAATCCATCTATATAAAAGAGAAGGGCTATGGTATGGGTAAATATTCCCAGAAGATCCAGGGGCTGTTCCGCCGCGATAAGGCGGAGGCGATAAAGCTGGAGGGGAGCGATTTCAAATTAGATGCCGCCAACTTGTCCCGATTCAAACAATGGTGGCATCTTATCAATCGCGAGCATCTACTCATCTTCTGGCTGGTCGGCTTGGTTTCCATCCTGATATTGATGCTGATGTCATATGTCACCGTCTATGGCCAGGCGGGCAACGAGCAGGGAATACTCTTTGTTATTAAGGAGGGTTTGACGATCGGGCTATCGTTGGCACCTTGGGTGGGAATCGCTTTCTTGGCGGTGGTGGCCTTCCTGCTTTTCCAGACGCAGCTCGGGGTCATGGATTCCACTTCCCGGATAATGTCGGAAAATTATGCCCTCCTCAAGCTAGGCCGGGACAAGAGCGGGAAGATTAGTTTGTCTAAGATATACTATTCTTTCCTCTGGGCTCAGATCGCTTTTGGTATCTTCCTTTTCCTTATAAATCTCTATGAACCAAAGACTCTAATCGTGCTGGCCGCTGTCCTCTCAGCCGTTTCCATGTTTGTTCACATCGGCTTGGTCTATATTTTAAATAGGCGCTTATTGCCCAAAGCTTGCCAGCCAGTACTCTGGCGCAAGGTATTGATGATCTCTATCTTCACCCTATTCGGGCTATTTAGCGCTTTTGTCTTGATAAATAGTTTCTAGGGTCGTTATCCGTTCGGATTATGAGGGAATATAAAACAGCGCTATAAGGCGCTGTTCTTTCGTATATTATGATCTCTTTATTTTCCTTCTCCTTTATCTCTTATCCCTTTCTCTTTCTGTCGGTTGTATAATATAAAGGAATATACGGTTGGAACGATGACGGCAATAGCAATGGCGGCGATAAAGACGGGTAGTTTTAGGTTATCGGCCAGGAAACCGTCTAGGCCGATGAGCAGGCCGGATATCATCATTGCCTTGCCGCTGAAGCGGTTAGCCTTATTCCAGGTATCGGCATCAGACAAGGTCCAGGGGTTGCGCAAGCCGACATACCAGTTAGTCTTGAGCTTACCCATCAGGTTGCCTATATATATGAAGAGTAGCCCGACTAGCAAGGGCACTATCGTCCCTATCTCCTGGATATAGCCGAGATTGGCCGCTCCCATAGCCAGGTATATGAGCAACAGGAAGAACATGATAGCATTGCGGATCTTGAGATAGCTGGAACGGAATTCGATATAGCGCTCGGCCCGGGGGTCGAAAAGGGGAATGAGAGCGAATAGGGCGTACATGGCAACTAATATGCCTGGCAACATGAAAGCTCCCAGTGCCTTGCTGGAATAGCCATCGACTTCGCCGCGGAAGTTCCAGTGGCTTGCCACTATCTCCGCGAAGTTCTGGTAGAAGAAAAAAGCGGCCAAGAGGGAAGCTACTACGACAAAAATCGGGAAGATCTCCGTGCGTGCGCTTAGTTTGAGCGGGTTTTTCATAGGGTTATTAATTATCTTTTTAGAAATTTGACGATGGCTTGGGATATCTCTTCGATCACGCTGACGTTGAGGGAATATATTATCTCTTGCCCTTGCCGCCGGTCACTTATCATCCCCGCTTCTTTGAGTACTCTGAGGTGATGGGACAGGGAAGGGGCGGAGATGTCCAGATAGGAGCCGATTTTACCAGCGCTAAGTTCCCGCTCCTTGAGCCGGTCGATTATTTTTTGCCGGTTGTCATCCGCCAGGGCGGCGAAAGTTTGTCGGAGGGACATATTTAGATGATTAACTAACTATCTAAATATTACCTCCTCTAGTTTTCCTTGTCAATGATCGTGGTATAATATAAAAATATGGATAGCGATAGAGTATATAAAGTGATAATATTGGCGGTTATCGCCTTGGCGATTGCCTTTATTGGCGTCATATTGGCTCGTTCCATTGATGAACCGCTTTGGCGCCTGCTTAATCCGGAAATAGCCGAGCCGCAGGATGTTTATCTAGAGGTTCCGGCCCCCGAACCCGTGGAGATATCTTTCATTTTTGGCGGCGACGTGATGCTTTCCCGGCAAGTGGGGCAGAGGATGGTAAAATATGATGACTATGATTGGCCCTTCCGCCCTATTGCCTCTTTGATGCAGGCAGCCGATGTTGCGGTCGTGAATTTGGAATCACCCTTCATCTATGATCAGGACTATTTCGTCCCGACCGGGTCCTTTACCTTCCGTACCGATCCGCAGGCGATTGCCGGCATCAAGTCGGCGGGTATTGATGTCGTGAGTTTGGCGAACAACCATTTCGCCAATGCCGGTCGCCAAGGCATGCTCGACACGTTTTCTATCTTAGATGAAAATGACATCGCCTATATAGGTGCGGGTGAAAACGAGAGCATAGCTCGGGAAGGAGTGAAGAAAGAAGTTTTAGGCCATCGTTTTGCCTTTCTTGCCTATGCCTATCCCCAGGATAGTTCCTTGGCGGATGAAGATACAGCCGGGATATCAGGTATGGACGAAGAGGCAGCCGCGGCGGATGTGGCCCGCCTGGTTTCCGAAGGTTATACCGTGATCGTATCAATGCATGCCGGTATCGAATATACGCGTGAACCTAATTGGCAGCAGCAGGAGTTTTCCCACGCCATGATCGACGCCGGCGCTAGCCTTATCATCGGCCATCATCCGCACTGGCCACAGACTACGGAGATATATAAAGGGAAGCTTATCGTGTATTCTTTGGGCAATCTCGTATTTGATCAGATGTGGTCGCTAGAAACCCAGCAGGGAATGTTAGCGAAGGTTATCTGGAAGGAAAATGTTGGCTTTTATGAGTCTGTGTTCTTGCCGGTAAAGATAGAGGACTACGGCCAAGCTAACCTCATGCCGGACGGCCAAGAGAAAGAATCTTTGTTTGCTGCTCTTAACTTGCCGGCTGATGGGCACCTGCTTATTCCGGCCGATTAGGGATAGTGACCAAGAATCGTGTACCCTTGGACGTATTCTCTCCTGATATTTCTCCCTTGAAATCAACTTCGACGATATGTTTTATGATGCTCAGTCCGAGACCCAGATGGCAATCAGGGCCTTTTTTTGTGGAAAAGAATGCTTTAAACGGGTCAGAGCCGAGACCGAAGCCAGGCCCAGTATCTCGTACAGAAAAAAACGCCAAGCCGCCGTTTTGCCAGAGGTTGACGTATACTTCTCTCTTGTCGCTTTCCCTAAGCGCTTCCAAGGCGTTACCCAGGAGATTGCAGGCTATCTGGCCGAATTTTTCTGGGCAGCCATATAGCTTTATCTGTCCATTGGGGCGGAAGAAGATGTGGCAATGGTTGCATTTCGCTTGGAAACGCATCATTTTTATCGCATCAGCGATTTCTTCGTTGGCAACAAACCAGGTGGATATATTCTCGCCATTGATATGAGTTTTGATGATACCGATAAGGCGGCGCATCCGCTCCAGGGCTAGGCGAGCTTGGCTGGCGATACGGCGCGATTCCTTATCGCAGCTCTCTTCGCTTATGATCTCCAGTCCCAGCGAAAGGGAAGTGAGCGGGTTGCTCAGGTCATGCACTATGCCGGCTGCTATCCGTCCCAGGCAGATCAACTGGAAATTGGCCGCCAGACAATCTAGATTAGCTTGGGATATATCGCAGTGGCAAGGTTTATCTCCGCTGTTGTCTTTCTCCTCTTTGTGGCGCGCAAAAAAATCAAGGCGCCCTTGTCGTGTCTCCTCCTTAGACATATGTCAGTCGGGAGAACGGAAGATATAGCCTTGGCCAGGGATCGTTTCGATCAATTCGTGCCGCTTGTCGCCGATACTCTTGCGCAACTTCATTATGTGCGTCTCTATGGTGTTAGAAAAAGGATCAGCATTCATGTCCCAGACATGTTCTAGGATAGTATTACGCGTGAGCAAGGTGTCCTTGTGATCCAGGAAGAAACGGAGCAGGGATAATTCCTTATTAGTCATTTTTATTCTCCGTCCATTCCTGGTCACTAACCATCGTTTGAAATCGATATTCAGATTGCCGATAGCATATTTTTCCGAGGTCGCTTGAGGTGGCCGACGCCAGATCGCCTTGATCCTAGCTAGCAGCTCGGATAGGTCGAAGGGCTTGGCGATATAGTCGTCAGCACCTTGCTCCAGCATCCTTATCTTATTATCTACCTCGGCATTGCCGCTGATGATTATGACCGGCGTATCGGAATTTCCATTCCTGATATCGGCCAAGATCCGGCTGCCATCGGTATCGGGCAGGAAATAGTCTATTATCATCAGGTCATATTGCTCGTTGCGCGCCAGAAGATATCCATCCTGGCCGGTGTAAGTTACATCTATCATATATCCCGCTTCCTTGAGGCTGGCGGTGATAGCCTTAGCGAGCGCCTTGTCGTCTTCAATGAGGAGTATTTTCATAATTTTTTACTATCCTTCCTAGCAATTGATATTTTAGCATTAGTTGAATAAAATTTTTATAAAATTAATCTAAATTCCATGCCTTCCTAATTTGACCCGACTAGTGATACAATGGATATATGGAAAAAAGCCTGAAAAACAAACTTAAACTCTCCGCTCTTTCCGGCGAACAGCCGGATAATCCTTTCGTGATCGCGGAAGGGAAATATCGGTTCGGGCAACTCAAAGACTCTTCGTACTACACCGGATGGACAGAGCACGCTTTCATTTCCGACGCTAGCGACAAGCAGATCGTCGGCCGGACTTTCCGTCCGGAATGGATCCGTTATATCGCTACCTTCGCTTTCCTCTTTTTAGCGGTATTGGTGATACGTGCCGGTTGGCTCCAGATCGTCCGCGGCGACTATTATGCTACCTTGGCGGATAGCAATCGCTTACGGGTAGAGACTATCGAGGCGCGGCGCGGCATAATTTATGATAAGAACCTTACGCCGCTCGTCCGCAACCAAGCTAACTTCGTCCTTTCCTTGTTGCCGATAAGCCTCCCTAAAGACGAATTGGAGCGAGATCGCCTTATTCGCCGTTTAGGCTTGATACTTGATGGCGAGGACCTCTATGCCGCTGCGACGCCGTCTGAAGGAAGCGGCTTGCAGCTAGCATCCGATTCTTCGTATTTCCTGGCAATAAAGGAGAAGCTCTCCGGTGTCTCGATGAATTCTCTCGAGTCATATCAACCGGTCTTTATCGCTGACAATATCCCGTATGACCAGGCCATGCTACTCAAGTTGGAGGCCGAATCCGAGCCGAGCATCTTCGTTTCGGTCAAGACCAGACGGGAATACCCTTTCGTCAAGGCGGCTCAAGATGATGCTCCAGCTAGCCTATCTCTCGCCCACGTGCTCGGCTATACCGGGAAGATAAACCAGGTGGAGATGGACTATCGCGGCAATGAATATTCGGCCCTCGATTATCTTGGTAAGGCTGGTTTGGAGTATAGCTGGGAAAGTGAGTTGCGGGGGCACAACGGACGCAAGAATATCGAAGTCGACGCCTTAGGTCGCGAAAAGAGCGTAGTGAGTGAAGAAGCGGCCATTGATGGCTATAATCTCAAGCTATCGCTAGATCTGTCTCTGCAGCAGAAAGCCGAGGAAGTGACGAGAGCATGGCTTGATAGGCTAAAGCTCGCCAAAGCTTCGGTAATAATCATGGATCCGCAGAATGGGGAGATAATGGCGCTCGTGAGCCTGCCTGGCTATGACAGTAATCTATTTGCCAAAGGCATCAGCCAAGCTGATTATGATATTTTCCTTAATGATCCGAATCATCCTTTGCTCAATCGTTCCGTCAGTGGCGAATACCCGTCCGGTTCGGTCATTAAGCCGGTCATCGCCCTGGCCGCCCTGGAGGAGAGGGTTATCACCGATAGCACTAGCTTCGTGAGTAATGGTGGCTTGCGGATAGGGCAATGGTTCTTTCCGGATTGGAAGGCTGGCGGCCATGGCACGACTAACGTCTATAAAGCGATCGCCGAATCGGTGAACACTTTTTTCTACTACATCGGTGGCGGCTACCAAGACTTCGCCGGCCTAGGTTTAGAGCGTCTGGTTCAGTATCTCAGTTCATTCGGACTAGGCGAGCCGACTGGCATCGATATCAACAGCGAAGCCTCGGGGTTCGTGCCTAGCGCGAAATGGAAGGAAGAGGTCAAAGGTGAGCAGTGGTATATCGGCGACACATACCATCTCTCTATCGGCCAAGGCGACCTGATCGTGACGCCATTGCAGATAGCGACCGTCATCTCCGGCATCGCCAATGGCGGTACGGTATATCGTCCGCATCTCGTCTCGCAGTTATTGGATAAGAATAATAATGTAGTACGGGAGCAGTTGCCTGAAGTTCAGAACAAGTTGTTGGTATCGGAAGAGAATATCCAGATTGTCCGGCAGGCAATGCGTCAGACCGTCACTTCCGGTAGCGCCCGCTCCTTGTCTGACTTGCCGGTGGAAGTAGCGGGCAAGACCGGTACCGCCCAATGGTCCAGCAAGGCGGCGCCGCACGCTTGGTTTGTCGGGTTTGCCCCTTTCGATGACCCTGAACTGCTCATCGTGGTGATGGTAGAGGAAGGGGAAGAGGGAAGCACAGTGTCTGTCCCGATCGCTAAGGAAATACTCAATTGGTATTTCCGTGATTATGGCGCTTCCTCGACTGATGCTTTAGTGGAATAGGGGGTATAGGTGGGTAAAGATGTTCTTAGCACTCTATTGACAAGAGTGCTAAGTTTTTATATAATACCCTTAGTGCCTAGATATATGCTAACCCAAAGGAACAAACTCATATTAAAGACCATAATCAAGGAGTACGTGGATACGGCTCAGCCGGTATCCTCTGGTTTGTTAGTGGAGAAATATCGGTTGAAAGTATCCCCGGCTACCGTCCGCAATGAGATGACCGAACTCGAAGAAGCGGGCTATATATACCAGCCTCATACTTCCGCCGGGCGGATCCCGACCGAGAAAGGATACGGATTCGTAATCGAGGAAGCTTGTTCGCAGGCGCCAAAACCTCTTAAAGAATCCGAGCGCAGCCTCTTGCAGGAATCGTTCGGTGCCGATGAAGCCAGCTTGAAAAAGACGGCCAAATTGGTAGCAGAAATGGCTGATGCGGCGGTATTTTTCGCGTTCCATAAGAATAAGCTATATCATACTGGCCTATCCAACCTTTTCTCCCAAGCCGAATTCCGGCAGATGGAGAACGTCTATGATGCTTCTCGCGTCATCGATGCCATGGAAGATATCATCGACGGCTTGTTCGATTCCCTTGAAGAGGGTCCGGCTCTTAGGGCTGGCCAGGATAATCCTTTCGGCGCCTTCATGGGCAGCGCGCTACTCAGATATAGGCAAGGCGGTCGGAGTGGAATATTTGGCATCCTGGGACCAATGCGCATGGACTATGCCCGCAACCTTAGCATATTGCATTTTATCAACGAGAAATTTAAGGAATAAACTATGGTAGAAATAGTAAAAGGCGGCCGCTACCGCCACTATAAGGGTAACGAATATCGCGTCATCGCCCTGGCGGAAAATACCGAGAACAAGCAGCAGGAAGTGATATATGAAAGTTTGGCTGATGGGCGGATATGGTCCCGGCCAGCTGAGATATTCTCAGGCGAAGTAGAAAAAGAAGATGGTAGCCATGAGGATAGGTTTTCCTTCATTGACCAGGAAGAAGATGACCGGAGCAGATACCTGCGTGCCTTGGCTGACTATCAGAACCTGCTTCGGCAATCCGCTAAGGACAAAGAGGATTTTTTCAAGTTTGCTCTGGCCGGTATCATCTTGGATTTCCTGCCCGTATATGACCATCTGCGCCTATCGATCGCTTCGCTAAGCGAGGAAGAGGCTAAGAGCCCGTGGGTAGAGGGAGTGAAACACGTTATTAAGCAATTTAGCGAGGTATTGTCGCAACGAGGAGTAGAGGAAATACGGACGACAGGAGAAATCTTCGACCCGATGACGATGGAAGCAATGGACGGGGAAGGAGATATTGTAGAGAAGGAGGTCGTTGCTGGCTATAAGCTTAGCGGTCGCGTAATCCGCCCGGCTAAAGTAATAGTCACCAAAGGTAAATAAAGCTCCGGATCCTATATCCACCCCATGGGTTTTATAGGTCCGGACTGAAATATATGTCACTAATAAAATGGACGCCATTTCTAGCCGATAGTTTCGGCTTCGACGACTTGGATAAGTCGTTTTCCGAGTTGATGCCTGCTTTGCGCGGACAGCAGTTCGGTTTCACCCCAGCGGTCGACATGTATGAAGATAAAGATAATATCATCGTGGAGACCCAATTGGCCGGTATCGACCCGGAAAAAGTCGACATTTCTATAGAGAACAACGTGCTCTGTATAAAAGGCGAGAGCGAGAAGAGTAGCGAAGTGGATGACAAGAACTACTACCGCAAGGAAATCCGCCGTGGTTCCTTCTATCGCTCTATCCCGTTGCCAGCTAAGGTAGAGGGTGATAAAGCATCGGCGGTAAATGACGATGGAGTGCTCAAGATAAGTATCCCTAAAGCGGCTGAGAATAAGCCGAAAACTATAAAGATAAGCAGCAAGAAATAATATCAGATCTATCCCCGGCGCTCGACGCCTGTCGAGTTCCGGCCGATGGAGATGAAAGGCCATTTTAAATAACTTTTAAGAATAAGAATAAAATTATGTCAAAAATCTTAGGAATCGATCTAGGTACTACCAATAGCGCGATGGCGATCATCGAAGGTGGTGTACCTAAGATCTTGGAAAACATAGAGGGGAACCGTACCACCCCGTCGGTAGCCGCGATGTCTAAGACCGGCGAACGTGTCGTCGGCCAGGCGGCCAAGCGCCAAGCGGTCATCAACCCGGAAAACACCATTTACGCAGTCAAGCGCCTGATCGGACGCCGTTTCGACGATGCTGAAGTGCAGCGCGACTTGGGTACCATGCCGTATAAGATCGTAAAGGGTGGCGACGGAGTGAAAGTAATGATGGGTGGTAAGGAATATTCGCCGCAGGAAGTGTCTGCCATGATCCTATCCAAATTGAAGGCGGATGCGGAAGCTAAGATTGGCGAGCCGATTACTGAGGCGATTATTACCGTACCGGCCTATTTCGACGATTCCCAGCGCCAAGCCACTAAGGATGCCGGCAAGATCGCCGGCCTAGAGGTCAAGCGCATCATCAACGAACCGACCGCGGCCGCTCTCGCCTACGGCTTCGATAAGAAGCAGGGGCAGCAGATCGTAGTATATGATCTCGGCGGCGGCACCTTTGATGTGTCCGTGCTGGAGATTTCCGCCGATACCGTGGAGGTCAAAGCCACTAATGGTGATACCCATCTTGGTGGGGAGGATTTTGACAAGCGCATCATCGATTGGATAATCGAAGAATTCAAGAAAGATCAGGGCATTGACCTATCCAAAGATGTGCTTGCCCTGCAGCGTATCAAGGAATCGGCTGAAAAAGCCAAGATCGAGCTTTCCACTGCGATGGAGACTGAGATTAATCAGCCTTTCATCACTACCGACGCCAATGGACCTAAGCACCTCGTGATGAAGATGAGCCGTTCTAAATTAGAATCATTAGTCTCGGACCTGGTTGAGAAGACGATAGAGCCGTGCCGCAAGGCCCTTGCCGATGCCGGTTTCCAAGTCAGCGATATCGAAGAGGTGGTGATGGTAGGCGGCATGACTCGCATGCCCTTGGTATTGCAGAAAGTGAAGGAATTCTTCGGTAAGGAACCAAACCTCAGCGTCAATCCGGACGAAGTAGTCGCTCTGGGTGCCGCAGTGCAAGCTGGTGTGCTCCAAGGAGACGTCAAGGACGTTTTGCTCCTCGACGTCACTCCGCTCACTCTCGGTATCGAGACCCTAGGCGGCGTCGCCACTCCGCTTATCGAACGCAATACCACTATCCCGACCTCTAAATCCCAGGTATTTTCCACCGCTGCAGACGGCCAGACTTCCGTGGAAATCCATATCGTCCAAGGCGAGCGTCCGATGGCGGCTGATAATAAGAGCTTGGGCCGTTTCATCCTAGATGGCATCCCGTCCGCTCCGCGCGGCATCCCGCAAGTCGAAGTCAAGTTCGACATTGACGCTAATGGTATCCTGAATGTTAGTGCGACCGACAAGGCGACGAGCAAGCAACAGAAGATAACTATCACCGCTTCATCCGGCCTTTCTGCTGATGATATCGAAAAGATGAAGAAGGAAGCGGAAATGCATGCCGAAGAAGATAAGAAGAAGAAGGAAGCGGTAGAAATGAAGAATCAGGCCGAGTCCGTCGTCTTCTCTACCGAGAAGATGCTCAAGGAATCTGGCGACAAGATGAAACCGGAAGACAAGGCTTCGCTCGAGTCCAAGTTGGAGGAACTCAAAAAAGTGAAGGATTCTGGTAGCAGTGAAGAAGTAAAGAAGAAGCTCGATGAGCTTTCCGAAGTCGCCCAGAAGATCGGCGCCGCCATGTATCAGTCCCAGACTCCGCCGGAAGGCGAAGCGAAGGCCACCAGCGAGGAGCCCAAGAAAGCGGGTGAAGACGTGGTGGAGGGAGAAGTGGAAGAGAATAAATAATCACACATTGATAGATCGCCTCTTCCTAATAAGGGGCGATTTATTGAATGAATGATAAATTATGGCTAAAGACTACTACGATATATTAGGCGTCGCAAAAACCGCCAGCCCGGAAGAGGTCAAGGCGGCTTTCCGAAAGAAGGCTCACCAGTACCATCCGGATAAGCAGGGCGGAGATGAAGCTAAGTTCAAGGAGATAAATGAGGCATACCAGGTCCTTAGTAATGCCAAGAAGCGTGAGCAATATGACCGTTTCGGTGCCGATTTCAACCAAGGACGCACCGGCAGCCAAGGCTTCTCTGGTTTCAATGCCCAAGATTTCGATCTCAACGATTTCGGCGATATCTTCGGCGGCTTCGGCGATATCTTCGGCGGTTTCGGTGGACAGTCGCGTCAGTCTCAACGTCCGGCGCGAGGGCGCGACCTGGAGATGCTCATCAAGATAGATTTCCATGATTCTATCTTCGGCGTTTCCAAGGAGCTGTCATACCAGCGCGAAGGTACTTGCCCGCATTGTTCCGGCAGTGGCTCGGAACCCGGCGCTAAGGTAGAAACTTGTCCCACTTGCCAAGGCCGGGGTCAGGTAACGCGCACCCAGGCGACTATCCTCGGCAATATCCGAACTCAGTCGGTCTGCCCGGATTGCGGCGGCGTTGGCCAGAAGACTAGTCAAATATGTAAAGAGTGCCGCGGCCGGGGGCATAAGCTGGAATCAATATCCTTCAAGGCTAATATCCCGGGCGGTATCATGGCCGGCGGATCCATCCGCTTTACCGGCAAGGGTGACGCTGGTGAGAAAGGAGCGCCGAGCGGTGACCTCGTCCTGCACGTCCAAGTGAAACCGCATTCGCGGCTGGTCAGAGACGGCTTGGACATCCGCAGTGAAGAGGAAATTAGTATCGTGACCGCGAGTCTCGGCGGGAAGATCGAGATTGAGACCGCTCACGGCTCGGTTACCTTGAAAATTCCGGCTGGTACCCAATCCGGTACGGTGTTCAAGATCAAGGAAAAGGGCGCGCCGCGGGTCGGTACATCCGATTATGGCAATCATCTGGCTAAAGTTATAGTAAAGATACCGACTAAGTTGAGCCGGAAGCAGAAGGATATATTGGAGTCGCTAGGATTGGATTAAGGCAGGTTTGACTTTTGTCAGGCAGGACGATAATATTTAAGGAAAAGCCCGATTAATCACTATATTTCCATGTTCATCGATACTCATACCCATGTCAATTTCTCGGATTTTAAGGAGGATGCCGAATCGGTCATCCGCCGGGCTTTGGATAATGATATCTGGATGGTGATCGTCGGTTCCGAATACAAGACTTCTAACCGTGCCCTGACTTATGCTAACAAGTATGAGAAGGGCGTCTATGCCGCGGTTGGCCTCCACCCCATCCACCTGGAAGCGATGCACGTAGAGAATGATGATGGCGAGGGAGAGTATAGTTTCAATACTCGGGGGGAAGAATTTAACTATGAGACTTATGAGAAGCTGGCTAAGTTTCAGAAAGTTGTCGCTATCGGCGAGATCGGTCTCGACTACTATCATCTTGATCCCACTAAGGATGTCCGAGCGATAAAGCAGAAGCAGAAGCAGGTATTTGTCGAGCAGCTACTGCTGGCCAGACGCCTAGGGCTGCCCGCTATCATCCATTGCCGCCAAGCGCATGATGATATGCTAGCTATTTTGCAAGATTTCAAGAAGAATTATCCCGACCTTATCTCTAGCGATCATCCTTGGGCGGTGATGCATTGTTTTTCCGGTGATGAGGATCTGGCTTGGAAGTATTTCCGTCTCGGCCTGATGATATCCTTTACCGGACTCATCACTTTCAGCCGACAATGGGAAGATCTTATCCGCAAAGTGCCTCTCGACAAGATCATGACGGAGACTGATTCGCCCTATATGACTCCAGAGCCGTATCGGGGCCAGCGCAATGAGCCGCTCCTGGTCCAATACGTAACCGCCAAGATCGCGGAGATAAAAGGCATGAAACTTGATCGGGTTCAAGATATCACTTTTGAGAATGCTAGGAAGTTTTTTAAGATATAATTGAAGATATATAGATTAAGGATAAAGAAAAGACCCCAGGTGACGATAGTCCTGGGGTCTATTTTTTAGGGTCAGACGATTTTTTTCGCCGCCCTCTTCAAGGCACTAAAAGCTTTGATCTTGTCCGGCGTCCCGTCCGGAGTCCTCTGATATACCCATAGGTGTTCATTGAAGCCTATGGCTTTAGACGCCGCTCCTTTCAAGGCGGCTGCTCTTTCCGCCTTCACTTCCTAGCTGTTATTGTACAACATTTGCCACTCCTTGAAAGTGTTTATCCGCTCTGTTACCAGTTTGAACGCCCTAGGCCTTTCCGCATTATCGGCTGGCGTATGAGCCAAAACCCACGTGCGATCTTGCAGAGTGTCCGCTCTCAGGGATATTATCTTTATCGCCTTCCTCTGCATCTTTTCCGTGCCCCACGTCAGAGCTTCTGTTTGAAGGTGGCGCGTCTCGTCAAGAGTTTTTATCTTAGCGCTCGCCAGCTTGAAAGCCTTGGCTTGTTCTGGGCTGCCACGCTTGGAGTATTTAAATACCCAGAGATATTGTTTGAGCGTTTTTGCCTTGGTTATGGCCGCTCTCAAGACGACGGTTTGCTCTAAGCTGTACTCTTCGGTTTTTTGCCAGATGTTCTAACATTCTTCGAAGTCATTAGCCTTGGCGCCGGCTAACCTGAACATTTCCACCCTCTCAGCACTATCTTCCGGTGCTATTTCGGCAGCCTTCAGACATTGTTCGATAGTTTTAGCTTTGGCTTTGACTAAGCTGAAAGCTTTCAGTCGGTCAGCGCTGCCGCTAGTAATGTACCTCCAGGGTTCTATGGATTGCTCGAAGGTCTTAGTCCTAGCCTTGACTGCCCGTAAAGCTCTATCTTTCTCGGCGCTGCGTTCAGACGCGTTCCTCCAAACCCATAGACGTTCTTCGAAACTTCCCGTCTTGGTTGGGGATAATTTTAATATTTCTGACTTTTCAATGCTACCGCTAGGGATGACTTCTCAGATTTTCTGGCACCACAATGGACTAGTTATCGTCAATAGATTGACATAATCCAACAAAAATGATATAATCTAGGCACAATAATTCGTAACCTTAACAAAAAACAATATATCATGAAAGCAATGTCGTTGTTGTTTCTTATCTCAGCTTTCATCTTCTTGGTTGCGTGCCAGGAAGAAGAAGCTTACCCGCCTCAGGTGCGGACCGCCGGGGTTTCCTCGGTGACCTACTTTTCCGCCTCGATTGGCGGTGAGATCTTGGATGACGGCGGCGCCGCCATCACCAGTGTCGGCCTTATCATCGCCGACAATCCTGAATTTACCGCCAGCCGTAATTCGGCTGGATACTATTCCGGGAGCAGTTTTTCCGCTTCCGTCACCGGTCTCGAGCCTAACCTGACATATTATGCTAAGGCTTGGGCCAAGAACGAAGCCGGAACCGGGTATGGGGAGGCAACTTCCTTTACCACCATTGATTCTCCCGCGACTGCTCCAACCGTGTCCAAGGTCGAAGTGACGGGTATTACCGCTACTTCCGCTACTTTCACGGCTACCGTGAACCCTAATGGCGCCGAGACTTCGGTCGTATTCCAGTATATCTTGGACAACAACAAGACCAACGTAGCCTATGGCACAAAGCTCAGCGGCCGCCAGGAGATACAGGTGACATTGGAAGTACCAAGCCTGAAAACCTTTGCCGATTACTCAGTGAAAGCCAAGGCGACTAATTCCGCTGGCACAGCTGATAGCCCGCTAGGTACCGCCTTTTCCACCCTGAGACTATCCGCTGGCACGGTGACTGACATAGACGGCAACGTCTATAATACCGTCATCATCGGCGAACAGGTCTGGCTGGTGGAAAACCTCAAGGTTACTCGTTACCGCAACGGCGACCCGATCCCTAACGTCACGGACAGACAAGCCTGGACTGAGGCCACGACCGGCGCCTACTGCTGGTATGACAATGACCAGAGCCATAAAGCGGATTACGGTGCGTTATACAATCAGTATGCCACCGTTGACCCTAGGGGACTGGCACCGGAGGGATGGCATGTGCCGAGCGATGATGAGTGGATGGAGCTGAGAGCCTATATCCGTGACAATTATAGTGTCACTTATGTAGGCATCGCTTTAAAGGAAAGAGGCACGCTTCATTGGGTGGGACAAAACGAAGGGACTGATTTAGTTGGATTCAGCGCCCGTCCAGGAGGTATTAGAGGGAATAGCACTACCGAGCAAGGTGTCTTCATGGATTTTGGGACAGTAGCTTGTTTCTGGTCAACCACCATGGCTACTTCGGAAACCAGCTCATGGATGCCTATGATCATGAATGATAACGGTAACTTATATTTCGCTTCTAATGGTAATCATGATGGGGCGAGTATAAGATGTATAAAGAATAAATAATAAAAGAAAGGAACGTCAAAAGGCGTTCTTTTTTCTTAATTTGAGCCATAATG
>CAZSAA010000013.1:3047-19502 GCA_964604915.1 uncultured Gammaproteobacteria bacterium | reverse complement strand
CTACCCCAAATTCATCTTTCTCAGCTTCTCCACCCTCTCCTTGATAGGCGGATGAGTAGCAAAGGCCTTGGTTATCCAGGAAACTTTTTCACCCCTGTCTTGTTTGAAGGGCGAGGCGATATAGAGATTGGCAGTAGCGCGATTAGCCGCTTCAAGCGGCTCGTTATCACCCGATATCTTTTCGAGCGCCCGAGCCAGTCCTTCCGGATAGCGGGTAAGGAGCGCACCGCTGGCATCGGCTAAGAATTCCCTCTTCCTAGAAAAAGCGAACTGCATGAGATAGGCGGCCAAGGGGGCAAGGATGGACAGGAAGATGAGAAGAAGAATTTTAATAAGCTGAGCCTGCCCCCCGCCTTGATTGTCGTCGCTATGCCTCGTCCACATACTATAGCGCAACCAATCGGAAATCAGGACAACGGAGCCAACCATGACCGTGACCAAGGTGGAAAAAAGGATATCACGGTTGCCGATATGCGAAAGCTCGTGAGCGACTACGCCTTCGAGTTCCACCTTCTCCAATTTGCCAAGGATGCCGGTGGTAAAAACGATGGCGGCGTGCTCAGGATCGCGGCCGGTAGCGAAAGCGTTCGGGGCGGAGTCAGGTATTATATATATTTTGGGAACAGGCAAACCGGCGGCGATACAAAGATTTTCTACTAAGCGATACAGCTCACGATTGGTTTCCCTTTCCACTGGCTGGGCCTGGCTGGTAGCGAGCACGATCTTGTCGCTATACCAATAGCTGACGAAGCTGGAAATGAAACTAAATATCACGGCGAAGTAAAGCCACTCCCGGACACCAGTCAAATATGAGACAGCATAGCCTACAGCCATGATCAAGACGAAGAAGCTGGCCAGGAGCAGCCAGCTTTTCCGCTTATTCTGAGATTGGAAGCTATAGGTAGTCATACTAACTTAGCCATTTCTTGATGAAGATCCCGGCTGTACCGCCTAAGACAGCGATAAGCAGGATGGGCCAGAAATCCAGGAGGGAGATGGACGGTTGAACCGCTTGGGCCATGATATCCGTTCCCATATCCCTATTGCTGGTTCTTCTTCGCGAAGCCCTCGAAGGCTTTAAGCACTTCTATCGGCGTCACGAAGATGACGGTATTGGACTGGTCGGAAGACAGGTCATTTATCGCCTGCAAAGTGCGCAGGTGCAGCGCTCCCTGAGAAGTGCTGAGTATGTTAGCGGCCTGAGAGATATTATTAGCGGCTGCCAGTTCGCCTTCGGAATTAATGATGACGGCGCGCTTCTCTCGCTCTGCCTCCGCCTGCTTGGCAATGGTCCTTTCCATTGATTCCGGCAAAGATACGTCCTTGAGCTCCACGTTGTTAACCTTGATGCCCCATTCGTCCGTCTCCTTATCGACGATCTCGCGGATACGGTCAGCGATCTTGTCGCGCTGCGCTAGGAGTTCGTCTAAAGTAACTTCGCCTACGATATTGCGCATAGTGGTTTGAGCATATTGGGAAATAGCGTAATAGAAGTTCTCCACCTCGATGACTGCCTTTTCCGCGGCCGCCACTTTGTAGTATATGACGGCGTTGACCATTACTGGCACGTTATCGCGCGTAATGGCTTTCTGGTCCGGCACGTCGACTGCCTTGATGCGGATGTCGATCTTCTTGAAGTTCTGGAAGATGGGAATGACTAAACGCCAGCCCGGGCTCATTATCTTCTGATAGCGACCCATGGTAAATAGTACGCCGCGCTCATACTGGTTAATCTGCTTGAGGCTGGCGAGGATGATGATGAAAATTACTCCTAATACGAAATACATATGGTTATAGTTAGAGTTAGAATTTTACGGCTATATTCTCCCGCTCCTTAGCGCCCTCTACCTCAAAAAATTCCAGGCTGGTGAAACCGAAGGTGCCGGCAATCAAATTACCGGGGAAAACCTGGATACGAGTATTGAAATCACGGACATTGGCATTGAAGAAACGGCGAGCAGCTTGGATCTTGTCTTCCGTATCGGTAAGTTCGCGCTGGAGCTCGAGGAAATTCTGATTCGCCTTGAGATCAGGATAGCTCTCGGCCAGGGCAAAGATGGATTTCAGAGTGGAAGAAAGCTCGTTTTCCGCTTGAATCTCCTTAGCCTGGTCACCTGAACCATGCGAGGCCATAGCGGCATTACGGGCCACAATCACCTTTTCTAGCGTCGCTTGCTCGTGTGCGGCATAGCCCTTGACCGTCTCCACTAGATTAGGGATGAGGTCATAGCGGCGCTTGAGCTGCACGTCGATATCGCTGGTTGCCTCCCCTACTCGCTGCTTTAACCGTACCAGGGAGTTATACAGCGCGATGAGATAGATGGCGATAACGGCGATAATCGCGACAATAATCCAGATTACCATAGATTTTATGAAATTAATTTATATTATTCTCCTTTTATATTATAGCAGAAATACCCCCTCTATTAAAGCAGTTCTACCCTCAGACCCATATTCTCGCCATTTATCGAAACTATGGGCAAATCATCGCCCGATACTTCATATATCTTCTTAGCGGCTACGTCTTTGCTCAATTCTTCCTGGAAACGGGCGATACTTTCCTTGATATCCGCCGAATCCGTACGATAGGCCACCTGAACTTGGTCACTTACCGTAAGTCCCATGGCTTTGCGCTGACTGTTTATAAGCCGCACCAACTCCCGCTTAATGCCTTCTTGTCGGAGTTCGGGCGTGATATTAGCGTCTAATTCCACCTCTAGCTCTCCTTCCGATAAGACAAATTCCAATCCTTTGATATTAAGTTCATCGAGGATAAGGGGGACATATGGTTCCGGAAGAGGCGCACTGCCCTTCACTTTGGCACCCGCTAAAGCTTGGCGCACCTTGATACCCAAGGCATCGCGCTGGGCGAGCCCGGCTTCGACGATGCGGCGTACCCTTTCCATATCGGCCAAGCATTGCGTCTGCTCGGCGGAAAGGACATATTCTTCTTCCCCAAACCAACCCTCCAGATGCACTGACTTTCCCTTATCTCCGAAATCACGCCCTGACACCTTCTGGTATAACTGTTCCGCCATGAAGGGCATAAAGGGAGCAATGAGACGGGATAAGGACATTAGAATCTTGGCCGTAGTAGCGGCCACAGCATTAGCCTCGCTAACATCTTCGCTCTTGAAACGATCACGGCTGCGACGGATATACCAGGTCGAGAATTCATCGATAAAAGAGGTGATAGGGCGCACAGCGCGCGGCAAATCATATGCCTCCATCGCCCGGGTCACTTCGGCCGCTAACGACCGGAACTTAGCCTCCAACCAGATATCGAGGACATTGTCCGACTCCGCCTCTACTTGTTTGTTTTCCTTATACGGCTCATAGAACTTATAGATATTCCAGAGGAGCATGACATTCTTGCGCAGGGATTCCTGTACGCCTTTCTCAGAGAAATTAAGGTTTTCCGCCTGGACTACCGGCGAACTCATCAGATACATGCGCAGGGCATCGGCGCCATAGGTGTCGAGGATGATGGCTGGATCGGGATAGTTCTTAAGCTTCTTGGACATCTTTTTGCCGTCTTCCGCCTGCACGATACCGTTGACGATGACATTATTGAAAGCCCGCCCTTCCATCAGGCCACCCGAGACGACATGGAGATAATAGAACCAGGTACGGGTCTGGTCCACTCCTTCGGCGATAAACTGGGCCGGGAAATTAGCCTGCAGCTTCTCCTTATTCTCGAACGGATAGTGGAGCTGGGAATAGGGCATGGAAGCCGATTCGAACCAACAATCAAGCACATCACTTACGCGCTTCATCGTACCGCCGCACTGCTTACAAGGGAAAACGACATCATCCACCTTATCCTTATGTATATCATCTATCGTCTGCCCGGATAGCTCTTCCAGTTCCTTGACGGAAGAAATGACTTTTCTTTCCCCGCAAGCACATTCCCAGATCGGGATAGCGCTCGCCCAGAAACGCTGGCGGGAAATCGACCAATCCCTCGCCCCTTCGAGCCAATTACCGAAACGCCCTTCTTTTATATACGAAGGTGACCAATTGATATCCTTAGCGTATTCGAGCAGTTGCGACTTGATCTTGGTGACATTCACGAACCAGGAAGACGTGGCATAGTTAAGCAGCGGCGTATCGCAACGCCAGCAATGAGGATAGCTGTGCTCGTATTTAGCCTTGGAAAAAAGCAGCCCCGCATGAGCCAGGTATTTTATAATCTCAATATCGGTAGCGGTATGGTCACCGGCTGGCTTCACGTTAAGTCCGGGAAAATCCTTTACTTCCGGCTTGAAATATCCGTCAATACTGACATGTTGGATAAACGGCAATTTTTCTGCCTTTCCTAGGTCCATGTCGTTCTCGCCAAAAGCCGGAGCGATATGCACCACGCCGGTACCATCTTCAGTGGTGACGAAATCGGCCGCATATATCTTCCAACCCCGGTCATGGTTTTCCAATTTAGCGTCATTATAGTAGTAGTCGAAAAGGGGCTTGTATGCCTTACCGAGCAGTTGGGAGCCTGGTATTTCCTCAATAACAGAATACTCCTTACCAATGAAAACATCCGCCAAACGTTCCTTGGCTACTAGATATCTAATGTTTTCCGATTCTATCTTGGCATATATTATCTCCTTCCCCACCGCTAACGCGACATTACCGATGAGCGTCCAAGGTGTGGTAGTCCAGGCCAAGATGTATGTTCCCGGTTCATCAACTAATTCAAATTTAGCGATGCAGGACAAATCCTTAACCATCTGATATCCCTCGCTCACTTCTGACTGAGCTAAGGTAGTCTCGCAACGCGGGCAGACATGCATGGAGCGATAGTCCTTATAGATCAACCCCTTCTCCCAGAGCTGGGAGAACACCCACCAGACGGACTCCATATATTCGAGATCCATGGTGCGGTATGGATGGCTAGTATCGACGAAACGTCCGAGCTTGCGGGCGATCTCATACCACTCGGTTGTATAGCCCAATACCTTGCTGCGGCAAGCGTCATTAAATTTTCCTACTCCCATCGCTTCGATATCCTTCTTGGTCTTTGTGCCCATCTCCTTCTCGATGATATTCTCGATCGGCAGGCCATGGCAATCCCAGCCCCATTTGCGTTCGACCCGATATCCTTTCATGGTGAAATACCGCGGTACGGCATCCTTGATGACCTGTCCGACGATATGGCCATAGTGAGGAGTACCGGTCGCGAAAGGCGGGCCATCATAGAAAGTATAATCACCCTGAGGCGCTTCCCTAACGACCGATTTCTCGAAAATTTGTGCCTCTTTCCAAAATGAATCCACTTCCCTTTCTAATCCGGGGAAAGAAGTATGTCCACTATTATTGTCTTTTTCCTTGATCATATAATTACTTGATTACTGCTAGTCAATATTATGGCAATTTGTCCAGCTAAGCAAGGGCTACCGCACTTTCATCGCTGTTTGTCTCCGGCGTATACCCAGATACTCCTGAACACCCTTAAGCCAGCCGCCAGAGAATTTCTCTTCGGGGCAGAAATCTTCAATTGGCACCCATTCCATTGCTTCATGATTCTTTCCTAAAGATATTTCGCCGCCAGTCATATCAGCCCGATAGCCGATGGCGAAAATCCGCCGCCTCTGCCTATCACCAGAAGTCAACATTTCATTGCGTTCATGGCGCATAAAAACTACCGGCTCGCCCAGAACATAACGCAAATTTTTTCCCAACTCCTCTTGGACTTTGCGTTGAATCACATCTTCCAGGGGCACAGAAAAATCAATTTCTCGCAAACGACCCCCCGGAATATCCCAATCGCCGAAGCGATCCTTGGTTATCAAAAGATTGCCCCTACCATCTTCCAGAAAGAGCTTAACTGCGACAAAATATTGATCTTTGTCGAATCCCGCCATATTCATATCTCCTTGTAGTATTTTATAATTTTTCCGCCATTATGCACGAATCCTGCTCTCGATTTCGGCAATAACACCTTTCTTTCCCGCATCGTATTCGTGATAATTATTGGCATACTTTTTATATAAGCCTCTTTTTACGGAAATATATAACTCTCTATCTTCCTTATCGTTTAGTAGATGATCCCTGAAAGTTAGGATTTTATTAATTTGCGGATGGCCGACTGGTAATACATGGACACTAGATAACCTTTGCTTAGCCTCATCATCTTCGGTAAAATATTCTTCACCTATTCCCGTGTAGTCACCCCGAGGCGTAAAGCCGCATTTTGCCATTTCAGTTGATTGGTCTCGAACTGGCTGCAAATCAAACACCACTACCATAATATCGATCTGTGGCTTGGCAACCATTCCGGGGATTGAAGTGCTACCAATATGAAAAATGCCTAAAATATTCTGTCCAAGTGCGCTAATAATCAATTTCTTCTTAGCTTCAAATTGTTGCGGCCAAGCTGGATCATATTCTACTAGCTTGTACGGGCGATGCTGTTTCATATGGATAACCAGTCTCGAAGCCTTACATATCGGATCTTCTTTCTGCCTATTTCCTCTTCGCCCTCATAATCTTCGGTTATTATCAGTCCTTTCCCCAACTTGAATTCCTGCATGGCCTTGAGCAACGCTTTAGTCTCTCGCTTCTTGATATTTATGTCGTTTATATCCCAGCAGACTTGAATTAGCTCCTTAATCTTGGTGTTTTCCTTAATTACAAAGTCAACTTCTTCATCAGCCAGACTCTTCCAATAATATATCTCTAGAAATGGATTGAGGTGCGTCCTCCTTTTCAACTCCAAAAATACCGCATTCTCCGCCAACCTACCTAGATTGGGACTGAAGCGAAAACCGATGGTATTAGCTACGCCCGTGTCTACAGCATAGACTTTCCTGGGACTCTTTGCTTGCTCCTTGAATTTATAGGAAAAACGCTTTAGAAAAAATATCAGGTAGGAGGCCTCCAGATAAGATGAGAACCGCTCCGTGGTTTCAGCGGATATCTTTAGGAATTTCCCGGAAGAGGTAAAGGTTATCGGCGACGATATGTTGCTTAGATAAAATTTTATAAGGCTCCTCAGTTCTTCGGCCTTCCTTATCTTATACCGCTTTATCAAATCCCTATTAACCGTATCCTCATAGTAATTGAGCAATGCCTCTTTCTTTTTTTCTTCTTCTAACACGACTACCGGGAAAGAGCCGAGTTCCAAAAACTCCTTCAAGAGCTTTCTCGCCTCTAAGTCCTTGCTTATCAAGGTTGAATCATTCTTGATCTCCAAATCTCTAAACTTCAAGAATTCTATGAATGATAAGGGCATGACCACCACATCAAGATGCCGGCCAGTCAAAACCGTGGCTAATTCACCGCCCAGGAGCTTTGAATTAGAGCCAGAGATAACCATATTGGCTTTATCTAATTCTTGCATCATTCTGACCCACTTCTCCCACCTAGGAACTTCTTGCACCTCATCTAAAAAAATGTATATCTCTCCTTTAGGAGACTGGGTCTCTAAGTAAGTTTCAAATATCTGCTGAAGCAACTTAGTATCCAAATTAACGAAACCGGGATCTTCAAAATTTACAATAAGGATATTCTTCTTATCTACACCAGAAGCCATCAGATACTTGGCTAGCTGCCGCATTATAAAGGATTTTCCGCTTCGTCTCGCTCCCGTGATTATCTTTACTTGTTGGCTCGGAAGCATCTTACTAAGCACGTCTAAATAGGTGTCCCTATCGACGCCTGAGTTCAAATCTTTTTCCCAAAAATTCCAATCTCTTAGGATGCCTAATAGGTCATTATTTTTCATATAATTAATGTATATATGATAATTTATTGATATTTTATCATATATACATATTATATCTTATAAAATAATAAATCAATATAACCTTATTTTATCTAACATTAATATAATTCAACCGAAAACTGCCTTTAGGACAATATTATTAAAAAATCCTCATTCAAGCAAGAGCGGCTGATCCCAGACGACTACTTCACCCGGCATCGCTAAGATAGTGCGACGCGCTTTATTTGAGACAAACCCTATCTTCAGCTTTCCTTGGCTAAATATCACGTCTTCGCTATCCTTGAGCACGAATCGAAAATTTCCAGAACTATCATGCACCACTTTCCTGGTTTCCTCGGCAGACAAGAACTCTACCGACTGCCAGGAATCAAAAAGCTCTCCCCCACAATCAATGGTGCGATATATATAGAAAAAATCATGATCATCCGAAACAAGGGCATATTTGGAGCTGATAAGGAACCATTCTGTCTCGCTCGGATCCAGATTCTCAAGGAGTGATAGTGTCTCTCGACAATCCTGGCGCCTGACTACCTTTACCCAGACATGAGCATCATCAACGAAATATTCCTGGCCGCTTTCTTCAAAATGTCTAACTTTGCCCAATACCTCTCCGGCTGCCTGACCGCGATAGTACAGCGCGTCAGAATCTATGGCGGCGTCAAAATCAATGAGAGAGAACCCTTCCCTATCCTCGCTAAAGAGATGGCAGCCGTCTTCAAAACAGAAATATACCCCGTGCTTATCCGATATATAATTGTCGCTTATCACCTCAAGCGAACGCGAATCAGCGCCTTCGACTTCTTGCCAGACACCGAAGCCAGTGACAGAATAATATACCGTGCCGCCAGAAACACGGTATGTTATCAAATTACGAGCACCTGGGACGACAAAAGAAAAGTTCCGGTTAAATATACAGATATATAAACAGACCATCATGATAATCAGGCCGATTATCACGATCGCCCGGTTCTTAGCACTTAGCCATTGGAAGGAAACTGACATAGTTTTTTAGTTATCACTCGGGATTTCCCGGAATTCATAAGCTATCGTGCGCTGTCCATCCTGATCGAAATGCACTTCACCAACAAAACGCTGACCGGAAAGGAATATGGGGAACCATAAATGATCAGACGGCCACATCATTTCGAAAGGAATCGCATCAAGGGAAAACCAGCTCGGGCTCATCTCTTCGCTTTCCCTTGGCTCCCCCGAAAAAGAAGATGCCTTGAATATATGTACTTCAATCACTTTTTCCTGACCTTCGAAATGGAAGCGAACTATACCTCTTTCCTCGATATCCTCTGCCACTAAACCGGATTCCTCTTCCAGTTCGCGCAAAGCCGCATTCCAGATGCTCTCACCATCCTTGAGCTTACCGCCGAAACCGTTCCATCGCCCGGCTCCAAAGCCACGCTTCTTCATTCCTAGCAACACCTTGTCTTCTTCCACCACCAAGCAAAGGGTGGTAATAAGGTTATCCATATCAAGACTCTTCTAATATTATCCGCTTCTCAAACCGGCCGCGCTCTTGCGCTTTAGCCTCTTTTATCGTTTGCAGTTCATTTCGGCCAAAACCTTTGTATAATATTATAGCATCGATTACCTCCAGGATGTCCGCCATCTCCTCGATGCTCTCGCTTTGGGCGAATTCTTCCGTCTCTTCCCGTAATTTGGCGATGAGTTTCTGGCGATATTCTTCTTCGCTAGCGACATGGGTGACCGCTCGTCCGCCCTTCTGGCTGATTATTTCCGGGATGTTATCCCGGATTAGCTTGTCATATTTCATATGATTATTCTAACTTATCATTTTGAAACGGATAATCTTGGCCATCGTATCCACGCCGACAAGATCGCCGTAATATGTCCGGAACCCCGCTATCATCTCTGCTTGACTACGATAGGGGGAATGACCGATGAAATCATCTTCCCCGAGATCTTGCAATGCCTTTTCTGTAACTGAAATCAATCGAGCCAAACCGAAATATTGGCCATTACCTTTATCAACCATCCGGACAACATCCCCCTCAGCCAAGTCCTTATCATCGAAAAGGCGAAAAGTACAGGTCTTCCTCCCTCCGATTATATCAGCTACTAAGTCCGATTGGAATTTCATCGTCTTATCCATACCTCTATATTATTTCTCCGTTTTCCAGATACACGCCCTCCCGTCCTTCTGCAAAAAGGGCCTTTAGGCACTTGGATAGGTTATGACTAAGGAAAGGCAAAGCCTCCTCAATCGGCCGGAAAGCGAATTCCGAATGCTCTTCGCTCAGGGTTATCCGCTCGATTTCCTCCTGGCTCAAAGTGCCACCATCGAAAATGAATTGGACGGATTCGTTATCCACGTCGCCGCTAGCCATCTTATAATCCACCCCCCAAAAAACGGAAAATGAATTTCTGTAAACCGATCTCTTCCCTGATCTCTCGCGCTAGGCCAATGGCGGGAGATTCACTTGGTTCCGTAACTCCACCCGGCAGGTTCCAGCCATGGTCGCCATAGTCCTTATGAAGGATGAGCAGGTCGCCCGCCTCATTACGGAACACGGCGCCAGAGGCCACCCTTTTCTTGGGTAACGAGCGATAGTATTCTTCTGGCGGCAGTTCTTTCATAGTATGTAGTTTAGGATTATCCTCCTTTATCTATTCTATCAAATATTTGGTATAGCCCATAGCCACGAGCTCTTCATAGGCGCCCCAGACATCAGCCGGTATCGCCTGTTCGATCTGAAAACCTTTCTCCGCATATATCTTTATCCTCTGCAAGTCGCCTACAATAATCATTAGGGGGAACTAATATAATACCTAGCTTCATTAGCACCCGTTTAGTTATCTATATGAATCATGGCCATCCGGATCGCTTCCTGGGCATAGCGCTTTCTATCGGTACGGCCTTTGGTCACTATCGATACCAGCCCCTCAGCGCTTCCCACTTTCGGGTTATCGGTAAGACCGGCCTTATACGCCGCTTGGTTCATATCTAATCCCTCCTCGAGCATATACCGGGATACTTCTGCTGGCGCTTCCCAAGCTGATGACAAGCCGAGATGATATTGCTGACCGTCAAAGATGGCACAGGCCGTGAAATCCATATAACCGGTCTTGGTATGCGGCACGGGCATCAGACCTGACTCGAGACCGAAGCTATAATCGCAATCGACAAAAGACTGTCTGGCTCGATTCATCGCGCCGGTTATGGTTTCTTCCAGGGTCTTTGGTTGCTCACTGACGCCCGAAGGGACGTCAACGCCGGAGAAAGAGGCACCTTTAAATCCCGGATAATCCTCCATTAATCCGGCTACCGCGGCTATCTTGGCCGGATTCTTACTACCTATCGTTATCTTCATATCTTTTTGTCTTTAGTCTTTTCCTTGTTGCCTAGCCACATCTTCTTGAACCATGGCATCGTCAAGGTAGATAGCATGAACCCTATTGCCGGTACGACTGCGCTAAGCCAAGCCTGGCGCACGTCAATCGCCCATAGATAAGTCCAGATAGCTAAATAGGTAAATAGCGCCAGCAATAGCCGGCGAGTCCAGCTGGTTTCCCAGGCCTTATCGCCTTCCACTTTAACATTCCTCTCCTCTATCTTCCCTAGTCTTTGTTCGATGGTTTCCATATAATTAGACCTAGAGCTTTTCTTTCAAGCTATCGACGAATACTTGGGATTTCCTGAGATTTTGTGCTAGAGCAGCGGGAATATTACTTGATAGCCCCTTCATCTTGCCTAATTGCTGTTCCAGGGAAGCGACCAAATCACCCAGGACCTTCTTTTCCGCTTCGCCTATCTTTTCCTGACAGACACCTTCCAACAGGTCACTAAGTTCTTCCTTATTGAGAGAAATATAGAAGGTGGGCAGATGCCACTGCTCGGAGATGTTGATTGAGATAGGATTAGCCGAGGTAAGCTCTAAGCCATACTTAGCCCTGGCGCCTCCTTGCCTGAACTTGCGCATTACCTTCTCTTCCTTCTTATCGCTCCCGTCCTGGCCATATCCTTCGATTACCTCGTCAAAACCGCAGATCAAGCTGCCGGTCTTTGTATCGAAAAGCAGGTTATCCACGCCATTCTCATAGTCATCCCAGGCCGAAGAACGCAGCGACAAGAATCTATCTCCCAAAACCTTAGCTAAAGACAGGGTTACCGCCTGTTCAGCCAAGGAACTGTTAGACGATTCCTGCTTCTGGCGATACTCTTCCAAACCTAATCCCTGCTCCTTTGCCCAAGCGCCTTCCTTAATCGATACGTAGCGGATATCATCTTCGCTTTTCATCCTTATCCTCCCATCCGGACCAGCTATATCACCGAACCGCTCGTTAGCAAAGCGCGCTAGCGATTCCATTTTCCCCTTTATTTCCGGCGCGTATGTTTCCGGCCGCCTTTTCTTGGGCTTCCTTTCGAAATTCTCAAGGGAGATTTTCCCGATGATTTTTAGCTCCATATTAGCTTATGTGAGATTATTTGATAGACATCACTTGCAAGCTTCTCTTTTATATCCCTTCTTACCCGATAGCCTGGCATCAGAATAACTGGACTAAATTTTCTTGTTGATGATAGTTATATTATTTAAAATTTTAAGAATATCCTAACCCCTGGCCACCTAACCGAAGATACTACCGGCCCAAAGGAAATTATCAAATTTAGGCGATTTGTTCTTCCCTACCAAATAACAACGGGATAGCCCAGCTTTTTTAGTCAAATTAACCAGGCTATTCCAGTCACCCTCGCTAGGAGTCTCCTTAGCCTCCAAAGCAATCTTATTTTCAAGGATATAATCGATTTCTTGCCCGGTTTTTATGGCATAGTATTTGATCTGCCCGAACGAGGCTAGTTGGTTATATAGGGCATTTTCAAATTTAACCCCGCTACTTACTTCTGCTAACGCCGACAGCAGCCCTGAATCAGCGAAATAGAGCTTTTTCGCTTTGACGATTTCTCGGTCGACGCTCTTACCATGGACGCTGACCAGATATATCAGGTAGGTACTAGAAAATAGTTCCAGGCATTCTTTTACCTTATGGCGGTTAAGGCCGCTGACGCTGGCCAACTTAGAATAGTCCACCCGGCTGCCAGCCCGGCTCGCCAGAAGCTTCAATAGGTTATATACGTTCTGCCGATTATCAAAATCATCGAGCGCCGCTATATCAATATTGACATACGAACTAATGATATCATTGAGCAGATCCTGTTTATCTTGCCTAGTCTTAGCCAGCACCACTTCTGGAAAGCCGCCAAACGCTACGTAATCATCATAATACTTCTTGAGCCTAGTATATTCGCTGTCGTTAAAAGTCGCTTTTTCTAGATCGCGCTTGACGAACTTAACGTTCTTGAAAGTTAAAAATTCGCCAAAATCAAGCGGCTTTAATTCGAATATTTTCTTCCGTCCGGCTAACGATTCACTGAATAAATTCTTAATATAGTATGAGCTTGACCCGGTTAAAATAAACTTTACTTTATAATTATCATAGATATATTTCACGATACCTGGCAATTCTTTAACTATTTGGATTTCATCTATGGCTAAATATGCCTTTTTATCAAAATCAAGGCCGCGTAGTTTTAAGCTCTCGACAATGGCGTCAAAATTCCGGCTATAAAAAATGTCCTGGTTAGCCAGAACCTGCAAATCAAGATAAAGTTTGTTTTTGCTCTCTATCTCTGCTAATAAAGATTTCACTAAAGTCGTCTTGCCGGTACGCCTTAATCCAGTCAAAACTGTTACCTGTCTCTTGTTTAAATGATTTTTTAGGTCGGGATAGATTTTTCTTGGAAACATATCTTTACTTTTTGTAAAAATATTATACATTTAGTAATACTTTTTGTCAACAAATCCCTTAATCATCAACGTCAATCTTTTTCTTAGAACAACCTCTAACTAAACTGATTGCTGGGAGAAAATTTCATCTTATCATGATAATGCATAATAACCGAACACCTAATCATCACATATTGCCATCAACCTCCTCATTCAGCCGCTTGAAAAACTCTTCCTGAAAATTATGCCTACCCTCTGCGATCCTCCTGCCCTCATCAGTCAGCATCTTGTCTTTCACATATCTCAATTTTACCAGGTACTCCCTATAGGCCGTATCATCTACCGTATATTCGGCTGATTTGTCCAAGTTAGCCTCTTTGTCATGTACTTTCGCTCCCAGATGCCCAGCAAAAGAAAAGTTTCGGCCGATACCGATAGCGCCGATCGAATCCAATTTGTCGGAATCATATAATATCTTCGCTTCGATAGTCGACGGTACGATGTTGTTCCTATACCGATGAGATTTAATACAATGCAGGATATTCTCTAACTTTTTCTCGGGCAAGCCATAGCCGCCCAATATCTCTTTCGCGATTTCCGCGCCTCTCTCAGCGTGATCTATCTTCCCGTTCGATTCATCCTGCTCCTTCCTGGCAATATCATGCAAGATGGCGGCTAGTCCTAGGACGTCAAGATCTGCTCCTTCTTTCTGGCCGATATGCATAGCTAAATTATACACCCTTTCCGTGTGCTCCCAGCTATGACAGCTGTTTATACCGGATAACCTGCGTTTGGCTTCATCTTTTATGATATCTAATAGGTCCATACATTAGAGGCTTATAGAAATTACTCTTGCAAATGAATGACTATTTTTATTTCAAGACTTTATTGGCTGCCATCCTTATTCCTTCTCAAATCCATCCTTTAGACTTTTACTTCCATAACCGGCGCCGGACGAAATAAGAACTCATCAATAACCATCTTAGCGTCATCTGCATCCCTACCCAATCTCTAGTTCCTTGAACCCTGTATGTTCATCGAAAGTTCTTTTGTAGGAAGTACCTTCGAGAATTCCGATTACGACTTCTGCCGTGACACCTATTTTACAACCATCCTTTAGATGCCCACCGATTACTTTTCCTTCCTTATCGGACACAGAAATGTGAAGATGGCAGCCATCTTTTGAAATCGTTCCTGTCCCAGAAACAATTTCGAATGGCCCGTCAAAACTTCTAACATCTTGTTGACCAACAATTGCGCCAGCCATTCGTAAATTGGCATTCTCTAAAGCGCCAACAATCGATAGCAGCACTCCCGCTTCGATATCCTTGGCTCGTGCCTCAATCTCCTCTTTAAGAAATTGACCGAATTTTAGCCGGAAGGTTAGATACTTCATACAATTACTATTTGCCATGACACTTCTTATACTTCTTCCCGCTCCCGCAAGGACAGGGGTCATTCCTGCCTACCTTGTTCCCTTCTTCGTCCTTAGCCTTCTCGTGCACGATGTCGATAGTTCCAGCACTCTCACCCATGGTCTTTTTGGCGCCTTCGAAAGAAAGCTGCTTGTTCTCATCTTCTTGGGCTAGCTTTAATATCTCCGCTGGCGCTACGTCAATAGCGTCCGCAGTTTTGAAAATGGAATAGGCGACCTGCTTGCGTATCAGGTCATTTAGCTCATGGAACATCCTATACGCCTCCTTCTTATACTCCACCAGCGGATCATGTTGGCCATAGCCGCGCAAACCGATACCGCGCCGCATATAGTCCATGGTCTCGAGATGTTCTACCCAGAGCTGATCAATGGAGCGGATAAGGATTCCCTTCTCCACCTCCTGGAACTTCACGTTGATGCCGGCGAAAGCTTGAGTGATTTCTTCATATTTCTCATCAATATATCCATTCAGGTATGCTATTATCTCCTCCTTGGCTTGCTTGTTCACTTCTACGGCAATCTCCCCTAATTTCCCCGCTACGCTCGGATCGCTGCCGACCATGCTCCCTATCGTCTCGGCTATCTCGGCAACGTTCCAATCCTGTGGCTGTTCTGCCTGGCAATGGAAATCGACCAGGAGAGCTATTTCCTCCCGCAACATACCCCTGATTATCTCCGACAAAGTCTTGTCGCTTTTTTCTCCTTCCGCAATCTCAAGTATCTCCCGCCTTCTCCGATATATCGCTTCGCGGTGCTTGTTTATCACGTCGTCATATTCCACCAAGTGCTTTCTCATGTCGAAGTTGTTCCCTTCCACTTTCTTCTGGGCGGATTCGAGCGACTTGGATACCATCTTGTTCTCGATCGGCATGTCGGCCGGTACCCTCAAAGTATTCATCATCGACTTCATCCGATCCCCGCCGAAGATGCGCATCAGGTCGTCCTCAGTCGAGACGTAGAATTGGGAAGAGCCGGGGTCACCTTGGCGAGCGGCGCGACCGCGCAATTGGTTATCGATACGTCTGGATTCATGGCGCTCTGTACCAATGACATGGAGTCCGCCGAGCGACTTGACCTTTTCCTGTTCTTCCTTATCCTCCGCGCCCAAGATGATGTCGACGCCGCGCCCGGCCATGTTAGTGGCCAAGGTGATAGCGCCGAGACGTCCGGCCCGGGAGATGATTTCCGCTTCTTTCTGATGGTTCTTAGCGTTTAACATCTCGGGATGCAGTCCTTCGCGCTCCATCATGGCGGCAACGACCTCATTCTTCTCTATAGAGATAGTACCGATAAGTACCGGCTGGCCAGCCTGATGCCGCTGCTTAGTGTCTTTTATCACGGCCTTAAATTTATCCTCCTCGGTACGATATATCAGGTCGTTATAGTCCTTCCTGACGTTTGGCTTGTTGGTGGGGATAACGATGGTTTCCAGGCTATATATCTTATAGAACTCTTCAGCTTCGGTGGCAGCGGTACCGGTCATGCCGGATAGTTTCTGGTACATACGGAAATAGTTCTGGAAGGTTATGGTCGCCATG
>CAZSAA010000013.1:0-3037 GCA_964604915.1 uncultured Gammaproteobacteria bacterium | reverse complement strand
CTTCTGCACCTTTACGCCTTCCTTGGCTTCGATCGCCTGGTGCAAGCCTTCGCTATAGCGGCGTCCCGGCATCAAGCGTCCGGTAAATTCATCTACGATGAGGATTTCTCCGTCCTTTACCACATAATCCTTATCTCGCTTGAAAAGCACCCGTGCTTTCAAGGCTTGTTCCATATGGTGCACTTCCTTGATGCCGCCAGCGATATAGATGTTCTCTACGCCCAGCCATTTTTCCATCTTGGCAATGCCGGCCTCAGTCATGGTTGCTGCCCGCATCTTCTCATCCAGATTATAGTCCTCGTTCTCTACCAGCCTTTCCACTAACTGGGCGAACTTGAAATATTTATCCGTTGATTCTTCGGCCGCCGCGCTAATAATGAGCGGCGTACGGGCTTCATCGATGAGGATAGAGTCAATTTCGTCGACAATGGCATAGTTAAGGCCGCGCTGGACCATCTGTCCCAAGGAAAATACCATGTTATCGCGCAGATAATCGAAACCGAACTCGTTATTGGTACCGTAGGTGATATCGCAACGGTATGCGTCCCGCCTAGGCAATCGTTTAAAATGCTTCAGACGCTCGTCATATTGGGTATCATCGATATATTCCGGATCATAGGTAAGGGCGGCATCATGGATGATGACGCTAGTGGACAAGCCGAGGAAATGGAAAACCGGTGCCATCCAACCAGCCCCGACACGAGAGAGATAGTCATTGACCGTTACCAAATGCACGCCTTTGCCAGAAAGGGCGTTGAGGTATAGCGGGAGGGTAGCGACCAGGGTCTTACCTTCACCGGTGCGCATTTCCGCAATCTGCCCGCGATGGAGGACCATGCCGCCGATAAGCTGAACGTCATAATGGCGCTGGCCTAATACTCGGCGGGATGCTTCCCTAACCACGGAAAACGCTTCGGGCAGGATGGCATCAAGCCGCTTCTTCAGCTCCTCCTTATCAACCGTCTGGATATCCGTCCCCAAGCGCTCTTTGAATTCAGTCGTCTTGGCTTTTAATTGTTCATCAGACAATGCTTTGACAGAATCCTCCAGCCCGTTTATCGTCACGACGGTCTTTCGCATCTCATCGATTACCCGCTCATTGGCATCACCCAGCAATTTGGAAAAAATATTCATAGAAAAAATAACGCTACCTCCTTAAAGAAGCGTTTTCAATTACAATAATCATTATAATATAAGTATAATATGGATTTAACGATCTGGAAAGGTTGACAAAAACTGTCAAAGGCAGCAAAAAAGCCTTTGACTTCTGGCTACATAGATAGTACAATTTCTTCTGTAATATCAAGGTATATGAAACAAGAAGATAATGACAAAAAAATTGCCGAATTACTCAGTCGTGGCGTTGAAGAGGCGATTGATAAAGAAAATTTAGCCAAAAAATTAAAATCGGGTAAGAAACTACGGATAAAGCTCGGCATCGACCCGACTAGCCCTAATATCCATCTCGGCCGCTCCATTCCCTTGCTTAAACTACGCGATTTCCAGGCATTAGGCCACCAGATTGTCTTTATCATCGGCGACTTCACCGGCATCATTGGCGACACCTCAGACAAAGAAAGCGAACGGCCTATGCTTGAAGAAGAAATAATCCAGAAGAATCTCGACACATATATCCAACAAGCAGCTAAAGTAATCGACATCGAAAAAGCTGAAATATATCATAACAGCGACTGGCTGGGCAAACTTACGTACAGGGAAATAGGTACTCAAGCCAACCTCTTCTCGCTTAACGAATTCATCTCCCGCGATAACATCAGCCGTCGCTTAGAGACGGGCAAACGCGTTTCCCTGCGCGAGCTATTATACCCGCTCATGCAGGGCTATGATTCCGTACAAGTGAAAGCTGATGTGGAGATTGGCGGCAGTGACCAACGTTTCAACCTGCTTACCGGCCGCGATATGCAGAAACACTATGGCCAGGAACCGCAAGATATCATCACCAACCCCCTTATCGAGGGTCTGGATGGCCGTAAGATGAGTTCTAGCTTCGGCAATACTGTCAACCTAATGGATTCGGCTAACGATATGTTCGGCAAAATCATGTCACTCAAGGATGAGTTTATCATCAAGTATTTCACTCTCTTGACCAGAATAGACATGGAAAAGGTAACCGAATACGAAAATAAATTGAAATCCGGAACTAACCCCCGTGATATCAAATTAGAATTGGCTGGCGCGATTACTGCAATGTATCACTCGCAAACAGAGGCGGATACAGCCAAAGAAAACTTCATCAACACCTTCTCCAACAAGAATACTCCTACCGAGATCGAAGAATTCAAGCCAGCCAGTTACGACCTTATCTCCATCCTTACCGAGGCCAAGCTGGTCTCCTCCAAGGGAGAGGCCAGACGCGTCATCGACCAAGGCGGAGTAAAGATAGACGGCGAAACCGCCAAAGATATGGCTACTCAGGTAAAATCCGGTAGTATCCTGCAGAAAGGAAAATTGAAGTTCATAAAGATTATGTAGATCGTCGCTAGTTAGCTCATCTAGCCTTCCAAGCCCGATACCAAGGGAAAAGGAGCATAGATAAAAAACTCCTAAATTTATGATAAAATTAGATGAAATGGTAACGGGTAGGGCTTGATTTTTCCGATTTAAAAGAGTATAGAGTACAATGTAATTAACTACACGTTCCGGCCTTATCGCCGGGCAGACGGAGTAGCGTTCTACATCCTAGAGCCACCTTCTTCTGGAGGGTAGTTTTATTTTTTACGGCTATTAATCCTAATCAAATTTTTCCCCCAAATACCGTCTATATCTAGAAGGTCATAATAAAAATTAGCAACTTTCCGTAGCTCATAAGATATATTATTCTTTGAGGACACCGCCCATACCCTCTTCCCTTTTTTCTTAAAATATATGACAAGGGATAAAAAATCAGAGTCACCAGAAAATAAAACAGCATCCGAAAAATTATCAGCCAGAGAAACTGCGTCTATAATTAATTCTACATCTATATTCCCCTTTTCTTTAAAGACTTGGCCGCCCAAACCTTCTATACTTATTCTCT
>CAZSAA010000012.1:0-21980 GCA_964604915.1 uncultured Gammaproteobacteria bacterium | reverse complement strand
CTATGAGAACAGCTCATATTGTCCGGATGACTGTGGCTACCTGAATTTCTGCGGTAACAGCTATTGCGAGCCTTCTGAAAACGAAGATAACTATACTTGTCCGGATGACTGCTACTAGGTCGATATAGGGGAAGAAGATATATAAAAGAATTAAGATGGAGATATTCGAAAAACGTATAATCGATAGCTTGGCCGAGAGGACTGGCCTTAATCGGGAATCGATAGAAGAAGTTTTAGAGGTTCCGGTTAAGGAGGGGTTTGGCGACTTTTCTTTCCCTTGCTTTCAGCTAGCAAAGACGTTGGGTGTATCTCCAGCGGTCGCCGCCCGATCTATTTCTACCGGGTTAGAAGTGGTTGGGATAGAGAAAGTTGAAGCGGTCGGACCGTACGTTAATTTTTTCGTTTCCCAAAGGGAGCTAGCCAGTTTGGTTATCCCTGACATCCTGGAAAAACGGGCTAGGTATGGGTATTCGGCTATCGGCCAGGGGAAAGTAATGGTCATCGATTTTTCTTCGGTCAATATCGCCAAGCCTTTCCATATCGGGCACCTTAAATCAACGGCTATCGGTAATTCTTTATATAAGATATTTTCTTGCCTGGGGTATAAATGTATCGGTATCAACCATTTAGGCGATTGGGGCACCCAATTCGGCAAGCTCATCGTCGCCTATCAAAAATGGTGGCCGACTGGCAAAGAATGCTCGGTACGAGACTTGGTGGATATTTACGTGAGATTTCATCGTGAAGCAGAGCAGGACGAGAGCCTGAACGACCAAGCTAGGGAAGCCTTCAAGAGATTGGAACAAGGAGAGAATCTCTATGTCGAACTTTGGGAAAGGTTCAGGGCGATAAGCTTAAAGGAATTTGAACGGGTCTATAGCTTGCTAAAGGTAAAATTTGATTTTTGGCAAGGAGAAAGCTTCTATAATGACAAGATTAATGAGGTTATCGCTAGCTTAGAGGAGAAGGGATTGCTAGAAAATAGTCAGGGCGCCTATGTGGTAGATTTGGCGAAGTTCGGCTTGCCGCCGTGTCTAGTCAAAAGGAGCGACGGCGCTTCTCTGTACGCCACCCGAGATCTAGCCGCCATATTGTATCGGAAAAGGGAATTTGGTTTCTATAGGGCTATCTATGTAGTGGGAAGTACCCAGAAGTTGCACTTCCAACAAGTCTTTGGGGTCATCGAATTAATGGGTTTCCCTTGGTCTTCCGATCTGATCCATGTCGACTTCGGACAGGTCAGCTTGCCTGGCGGTCCGATGAGCACTAGGAAGGGGTCGGCGATATACCTTGATGATGTCCTAGGCGAGGCGATAATAAAGGCGGGGGAGATATTGGCCGGGAGAGATCTGCCGCTCCAGCAGCGAGAGGACTTAGCTAAGCAGGTAGGGATAGGGGCAGTGATATTTAGCGCGCTCTCTGGCGGTAGGCAAGCGGATTCTATATTCTCTTGGGAAAAGATCCTGAATTTCGAAGGAGAAACTTCCCCATATATCCAATATACCTATGTTAGGATCCAGAGTTTATTAAGGAAGGCCCAATATACGCCGACGGGGCGGGTTGACGTTTCTCGGCTGGAAACAGAAGAGGAGATGTCGGTGATAAGGCGACTGGCGCGTTTTCCCGAAGCGGTCAAAGAAGCGGCCGAAAGGTATGAGCCAGCCATTATCGCCAGGTATGCCATTGAACTGGCCAAGAGCTTTAACCGTTTCTATCACGGCTGCCAGGTGATTGATGCCGACGACTCCGAGTTACAATCAGCCCGCTTAGCACTATGCGATGTGACAGGGCAGGTAATAATAAACAGCCTCGATCTATTGGGCATTGATTGTCCGGAGAGGATGTAACGATCATATATATGAAAAAAGACCAGAGTCTTCCAAGGAAGAACATCAATGTCTGGGCCAGTCAACGGGAAAGGATGGATGACCAAGCCGTCGAAGTCATCGAAAGGAAAGGCATCGGCCATCCGGATACTATCTGTGATATCCTAGCCGAGAAAATTTCCCAGCAATATTCCCAATATTGCCAAAAGCACTTTGGAGCCGTACTTAGGCATATGGTCGATAAGATTGCTATATTGGGAGGGAAGTCAAGCGTAACTTTCGGCGGCGGGGAGATGATAAGGCCGATCAGACTTCTGCTCAACTGCCGCTTTACCAAGAATGTGGGTAGCTACAATATCCCGTATATGAAGATATGTAAGCGGGTAGTGTATGACTTTTTCGAAGAGATAATGCCGGAACTTGATGCCAAAAAGTGGGTCAAGATAGTCAATAATATCCATTTTTCCCAAGGACCGGGAGTAGTATATGGCACGGATGGGCGGACTAAGAATGAGCGCGAACACTTTTTTTCCGCTCCGCAAGCGGATTATTTGCGGCATCACGGCAATGGTGCTCGTTCTAATGACACTTCGACGGCGGTTGCCTATGCCCCATTTAGCCGGCTAGAGAACCTGGTCCTTTTTATAGAAAGGAAGCTCAATAGCCAAGAATTCAAGCAGAAACATCCATATGTTGGCACCGATATTAAGGTGATGGCTACTCGCTTCCAGCAAGATATCGCCGTTACCGTCTGCATCCCCTTCGTTTCCCGGCATACGCCCGATTTGGAGTTCTATTTAAGGAAGAAAAAGGAATTAGCCAAGATGATCGGGAAAGATGCCAGGAAAATGCTCGCTAAGGGCGATAGGTTGCAGGTCTTTATCAATACTCGAGATAATACTGCTAAATCTGACCTTTATCTGACCCTGACTGGCAGCGCTATCGAGAGCGGCGATGAGGGGGTAGTCGGACGTGGCAATCGCTATAACGGCCTGATTACCTTTGCCAGGAATATGAGTCTTGAGGCCTGTTGTGGCAAAAATCCCGTATATCATGTGGGAAAAATATATACCGCCTGCGCTAAGGTCATCTCGGAAAGGATATATGATAGCACGGGGTTGGAAAATACCGTGTTCATGACTTCCCAGATGGGTCGCCCCCTGTCCGACCCCCTATACGTGAACGTCGAATCAGCTAGTCGACGGGTTTCTGCTAGCCAGTCGCGACAGATAGAAACTATCATCGAGGAGTGTTTGGATGATTTTCCTGGTCTGACCGACAAGATAGTTAGCGGTGACTTAACCCTTTATTAAATGTCTAACCTGATTGACTACAATCATACCGGTTTTGAGCAGTTGTCCCCAGAAGCGATCGCTCTCACCTTGCGTGAAGGGCTCGGATTGAGGGTGGAGGAGATGAGTCGCGTCGATATCGGCCATGTCAACCAGTCGTTTTTTCTTAAAGCGGGAGATAGAAAATTATTTTGTAAAATCTCTCCCCTATGGTACCGGCGATCCTTATCACGGGAGAAATGGTGTATCGATAGGTTGCGATCGCAGGGGTTAGCCGTCCCGGAAGTCATTGGATTGATAGGGGAGGATAATCGGGGAGTGCCTGGTCATGCGATCTTGGTGTTAGAATATATCGAAGGAGAAATGGTCAGCCATCTGCCAGGTATTTCTGAAACCGTTTGGGAAAAGATCGGAGCGATATATCATGAAATCCATTCTTTCCCCATGGAAGGATTCGGCTGGCTTGATGATAGTTTCGTCGGGCAAAAGGAGACTTGGCTGGATTTTCTGCTGGATATAGAGAATCTGGACCTTTGCCGGTCCATTTCTCCTAGTATGGTAACGGCCGTAGACCGTCTTTTGGCAGAATTCCGGCGGGTTGATTTTAGCGCTCTGACGCGGGGCAGTTTGCTCTATGGAGATTTTAACCTTGATAATTTCATCCTATCTCCTTCCGGGCAAGTATATGCGCTTGATTTTCAGAATTGCTTTAGCGGCGACCCTCTCTATGATTTCCCTTTAGCCATTGATCGGTATCCTTCATATGTCAATTTGATAGGTAGACTTGATAGCGGGCAGGAAAGGCTTTTGGAGCTGTATACGTTACGGTATCTGCTTACCAGGATTTCCTATTTCTATCAGAAAGGCCAGGGCCAGGCGGACCATTATTTGCAAAGGTTCTGGATTGTTTTTGAAAAAATAAAAAGATCAGATGAATAGGCTCGCTATCTTCAATCAGTTAAAGAGCGGTCGGGAAGTATCCCTATATCTAATCCGCCACGGGGAATCCGAGAACAACCTCGATCGGGGTCGTTTCGAAGTTGGCGGCGATTGTTCCTTGACGGAGACAGGGGTCGCCCAGATAAAGAGGTTAGGGGAGGCGTTGGCGGAAGAGCCGGGGGAATTTGACCATATATTCTGCTCATCTTTCCTTCGTTCGCGCCAAAGCGGAGATATCTTGGCCTCTCGATTAGGCCTCGGAACGGGTAATATCACGGTTAGCCCTTATTTAGACGAGCTTGGTGTAGGCGAGTGGAACGGGAAGGAGAGGAATCGTTGCCTTGATGACATAGCTCGGGAAAAATTACTTTCCCTAGGCAAATGGTTCGCTACCACAGAGGGCGAGTCCGGCCTTGATGTCCAGTTTCGTGCCTATCGCTGGCTGAACGCGGAGATGCCGGCGCTTAATTTGCCAAAGGAGGCGAAGATAATCGTTTGCGGGCACGGTTATTGGATCAAGTGCCTGCTCCAATTGATTTTCGGTTTTGATTATCAATACCTCGATAGGATTAAGATTGGCCAGGCTAGCGTTTCTTTGGTCAGGGTCAGCGATGAAGGCTGGAGTTTAGAGTATCTGAATCGCGAACCACAACATTTATAAAAATATGCAATTCGATTTTTTCTCGTTAAAAGGGTATTGGGATAACTTCATCCAGGTAAATGGCTTGTCTGGCGACGGGCTGTTCAATGATTTTGAAAGGGAACATTTTGATTTTCTGAAAAGTATGTTCCAGAAGATTGACAGCGTCGATGGTAGTATCGTCGAGTGCGGCATCGGTTATGGCAAAAGCTTCTTGATCCTTGCCTGGTTGATCGGATCCTCTGGTATCCGTCGTCCATTATGGGGTTTCGATTCTTTCGCCGGATTTCCTGAACCGGATAGGTTGGATGATTCTAGCCGTCACCCTAAAAAGGGGGAGTGGGGACGCTCGTCAGTCGGCCTGATCAAAAGGCTCTTGGCTGGTGCCGGACTTGAGAAAGATGGCATTAGCCTCATCAAAGGCTTCCTCGGCCAGAGTCTGCCGGAGTATCGCAAATCGCTTACCCCCATCTCCTTGCTTCATTTGGATGTTGATCTCTATGATTCATATAAGGTGGCGTTAGAGAATCTTTGGGAAGCCGTTTCACGGGGAGGCATAGTGATATTCGATGAGTATCACCACCCTAAATGGCCCGGAGCGACGATAGCAATCGATGATTTTTTCCGAGGTAAGGAACAGGATATTATCGAGGACAAACTTTCCCATCGGCATTATATGATAAAGAAATAGTCTGGAATCAATGGTTATTAGTATTGACCTTTAAAATTAGAAAAAATGATTACTCATCCCGATGAACTGCAATCGATTGGCGAGGCCAAGCTGGCCCGTTGCCTTTCACCTGAAGCGTTCGATGCCTATGTCAAGGCCAGGACTGAACCTTTAGTCCGCCCTTTGGTCGCTATTTGCCGCTTTTTGGCCTGGATAAAGGGCAAGATAGTCAAGAAAGGCTGAACTTTTTAGTAAAGATATTTACTAAAAATTAGCCTCGTATTGACTATTGTCCGATTCCATGATTAAATGCGGGTATAATCAACCGTTCTTTATATGGAAAAAGAAGATTTCGCGCGTCGGCCACAAGGTGGATCGAACGCGAAGCCATTCGCTTTCCGTCGCAAGGAAACTGAATTTACCTTCGTTAAAGAAGCGGAGGGCAGTGGACTGGACCGGAAGGTGCAGAAGGATAAGGAGACTTCTCGGGGGGACAACAGCGGGTTACCCTTTGAGGAGGATGATTGTACCAATTGGTAGAAAGGGGCAAAAACTGCCCTTTTTCTTTTTGTCTTGACAGCTGTATCGGTTGTGCTAAAATATTTTTAGCACTCATTCATTGAGATTGCTAAAATATTCATTTTTCATTAATAAAAAAGGCCGGATAATCACGCTTGATTATCGGCCTTCTAAGGAAAAAATATGAAAATAAGACCATTAGCCAACAACGTGGTGGTCAGGCCAGCCACCAAGGAGGAAACGACTAAATCAGGTATCGTCATCCCCGATACTGCTAACCAGGAAAAGCCGGAAAAAGGCCAGGTGATAGCGATAGGTGAAGGGAAGCGCCTGGAAGATGGCTCGCTTTCTCCTATGTCAGTCAAGATCGGCGAGACCGTCATGTTTAAGAAGTATTCACCGGACGAAGTGAAAGTCGAGGATGAAGAATATCTTATCCTCAATGAGTCGGATATCATTGCCGTCCTTGAAGATTAAAATAAGCATTATCTAAATATCCAAACATATGTCAAAGCAAATTGTATTCGATAATAAGGCGAGATTAGCTCTCAAGAAAGGGGTCGATCAGCTCGCTAATGCCGTTAGAGTAACTTTAGGCCCCAAGGGCCGCAATGTCGTGATCAGCAAGCCATACGGTTCGCCGGTCATCACCAAGGACGGCGTTACCGTCGCCAAGGAGATTGAGCTGGAAGATAAGCTGGAGAATATCGGGGCCGAAATCGTCAAGGAAGTCGCTTCGAAGACCAACGACGCGGCGGGCGATGGCACCACTACCGCTACCGTCCTTGCTCAAGCGATGATCGAGAAGGGCTTGCAGCTAGTTACCGCCGGAGTAAACCCTATCGATATCCGTAAGGAAATGGAAGCGCGGGTCGAGGAAATAGTTTCCGGCCTCAAGGATCTTAGCAAGACCATCTCAACCAAGGAAGAGATCGCCCAAGTCGCCTCTATTTCTGCCAATGACCAGGAAATCGGCAATATCATCGCTGAAGCCATGGAAGTGGTCGGCAAGGAAGGCGTAATTACTGTCGAAGAAGGCCAGTCATTCGGCGTCGAAAAGGAAGTAGTCGAGGGCATGCAGTTCGATAAGGGCTATGTTTCTCCGTATATGATAAGCAACGCCGAATCGATGAAGGCAGAAATGGATAATCCATACATCCTGATAACTGACAGGAAGATATCAGCGATTTCCGATATCCTGCCCTTGCTTGAGAAAGTCGCGCAATCTGGCCGCAAGGATATCGTTATCATCGCTGACGATATCGATGGCGAAGCACTCGCTACCTTCATTGTTAACAAGCTCAAAGGCACCTTTAATGTCCTGGGCATCAAGGCCCCGGGATTTGGTGATCGCCGCAAGGCCATGCTCGAAGATATCGCGGCATTAACCGGTGGACGGCTGGTATCAGAAGAAGTGGGCTTGAAGCTTGATAAGGCGGAACTCTCCGATTTAGGGCAGGCGCGCAAGGTGGTCGCTTCCAAAGATAATACTACCATCGTCGATGGTGGGGGTGACAAAAAAACTATCCAGGCTCGGATTGATCAGATCCGCAAGGAAAAGGAATTATCCGATTCCGATTTTGACAAGGACAAGCTGCAGGAGCGTTTAGCTAAACTTTCCGGCGGCGTAGCGGTGATAAAGGTAGGGGCAGCGACCGAGACTGAGATGAAGGAAAAGAAGGATAGGATAGAGGATGCGCTCAATGCTGCGCGGGCGGCCGTCGAAGAAGGGGTCGTGCCCGGTGGCGGTTTAGCCTTGGCTTTAGCGGGCAAGGTGCTCGGAAAGGGCGATAAGGAATCAGTTAGTAGCAACGGCGCTAAGATTATCGACAGTGCTATATTAGAACCGATAAGGCAGATAGCGGCCAATGCTGGCCAAGACGGCTCCCTCATCCTCTATCGCACTATTGATGAGAACAAATCGTCCAAGCAGGCCAGAGGCTATAACGCCGCTACCGGCGAGTTCGTGGATATGATCGAGAGCGGCATCATCGATCCGACCAAGGTGGTCCGTTCCGCTCTGGAAAACGCCTCGTCCGCGGCCATGATGTTCCTCACTACTGAAGCGGTCATCTTCGACAAGCCGGAAGACAAGAAGGAACACGGCCATAACCATGGCCTGGATATGGGTGGCATGGGAATGATGTAGGGGAATATTGGATAGAAATATTAGGTATAAGAAAAATAAAAGAAGGTCATGAGGCCTTCTTTTATTGATTTGTCCCACTTCGATAATCTTGGTATAATGAAAATACTATATCATTAGGATTTTCATATGAAAAAACAGGCAAATACCAAGAAAAAACCGGTAGTAGTCGCCGTTTCCGGCTACTTCAATCCCCTCCATGTCGGACATTTGGAGATGATCCAGAAAGCCAAGAAATTGGGGGATGAGCTGGTAGCGATAATAAATAGCGACTATCAGGTCGGTCTCAAGGGTAGTGTACCGTTCATGAGCGAAAAGGATAGGGTGAAGATAATATCGGCCTTGCGTGATGTTGACCGGGTTTTCCTTTCTATCGATCGTGACAGATCGGTTTGTAAATCTCTGACCAAGGTTAAGCCGGACATCTTTGCCAATGGCGGCGACCGCCATAGCTTAGGCGATGTGCCGGAATTCCCGGTCTGCCAGAAATTGGGTATAACCATGGTTGATGGACTGGGCAAGAAGATCCGCGCCAGCTCCATCCTTATCGCGGAAGCTGCCCTTAAGGAGAAAAAATTAGCGGCTAAGAAAAAATATGCTAAGAAGAAATAACCTGAAGCTCTCGCTAATATTGATATTCATCCTGTTCCTTATCGGCTCAGGCGCCTTCGCTTGGTACCGCTACGATCAGAGGCAGCAGCGCCTGGAACAGGAAAGGGAAGCGGCTAATAAATTGCGGGAAGAGAAGACTTTGAAGATATTGGAGGGCTGGAGCGCTAAGCAGATTGCCGCGGAACTGGAGAAGATCGGCCATCCGGCCGCCGCTTCTTTCCTAGAAGCTACATCCGCCTCTTCGGCTAAAGGATATGTGTCTGATTTCGATTTCTTGGCCGACAAACCTAATTCAGCTGATCTCGAAGGCTATCTTTTTCCCGACACCTATCGTATCTTCGCCAGTTCGACCGCTGAGGAGGTAGTATATAAGCTGCTAGATAATTTTGACCGTAAGCTCACTTCAAAGATGCGCGCCGATATCGCCGCGCAGGGCAAGAGCATCTATGATATTGTGACCATGGCTTCACTAGTGGAGAAAGAAGCAGCGGTCGACCAAGGTGGTAATGATGAGGACGCTAAGATTGTCGCTGGTATCTTCTGGGACAGGATAAAGTACGGGCAGCGCCTGGAATCTTGCGCTACCTTGGCCTATATATTAGGTGTGAATAAGGCAGTATATACCCAGGAAGACACGCAGATACAGTCTCCATATAATACCTATCGTAATGACGGCTTGCCACCCGGCCCGATTGCTAACCCGGGCGCGGCCGCGCTTGAAGCGGCTATCTACCCTACCTATACCGCCTATAATTATTTTCTCACCCCGAGCGGCAGCCGCGGCTTGGTATTCGCGGAGACATACGAACAGCATCTGAGTAATAAGGCGAAATATCTTAGCGATTAACCTATGTCTATCGACAATGATTTTTCCCGGACGGAACCGCAACGCGGACCATACCGGAAGGCAATCAAGGTCATCATAATCATCTTATCGGTGATGGTCCTATCTTTGCTGGTCATATGGGCCTGGCGAGCAGGGATATTTTCCAACAACGGACAGCCGCCAAATGGCAGCGATGGCGCCACCACTACCGCTCCCGCTAATCTAGGCGGCTTGCCTGGCGAGGAAGGTGATCCTAATCAAGGCACGGCTACCTCCACCGGATTAAACGATGATATCGAGTACATCTACTTTTCCGACTTCTATCGTGCACCTAGCCAAGAATTGCCCAGTGGCCTGGTTCCGCTATCCTTGCCTCTTAATATAAAGACCGACGCACTCAACTATTACGATATGTCCAGGAAGATCGAGATCGGTGGAGCAGTTGATTCTCTCAACGGAAATGGCTTCGCCCTGATGGACAATCCTTGGGCGAAGGAGGCTGAGGACTATTATTCTCTCTTTGCTAAACTGAAGGAGGAAGGGCTGCCTTTGTATATCTCATCCGATTTTCTCTTCTCCTACTACAACCGTTCGATTCAGGAAGCGTACAAGCAGATCGAATCGGAAATCTTCTATCAATCCCTTTGGAATTTCAGTCAACAGATGTATGAGCGGGCCAAGCTCCGCTATGAGACGCGGTTAGCGGCCATGGGGCAGGTCAACGACCCCTTGCTTGAAGCAGAAAGGATGGAAACAGTCTTTTTTGCTACCGCCCTTTCGCTCCTATCGCCCGATCCTTCCCAGGTTATCGCTAAGAACCTTAATGAGAAGGGGCTTTTCAGTCAGGAAGAAGCGAAAAAGTTCGCATTTACCCCGGTTCCGTACCTAGCTGAGTCAATTGAGAAAGAAAACACTCTTATCAAATCAAAAAAGACCGCTAAATCCCCGATTTTCCTCTATGATGCGGACTATAGCCGGTTTGCTATACCGGATGAGTATACTGCTTCCGAGAAGCTCAAGAATTTCTATCTCGCCAGCCGCTGGCTCAATTCAACCTTCCCTATCAACTACCAATCCGAGGCCTGTCCTGATTGTTTGCTCGACCAGGATGATTGGCGCATCGGATTCATTGCTTCCAACCTTATTGTCTCCGACTTGCACTCTGACCCTAATCTCAAGAAAGAATGGGCGAAAATCTATAAGATGATGTCATATTTTACCGGTTTGGAAGATGAATATGATTATGTGAAGTATCATTCCGCCCTGCAAGGCGTCTTGGGCGAAGCATATCAGGCGGACCAAGCCTTTGAGAGCCGCGATAATCCAGACTTCGGCAAGAATATCGAATTGGCGCGCCAGACGATACTTAGCCAGAGCTTGCTGAGCATCCAGGGCGGGGAAGTGGCGGAAAAGGACAAGGACGCCGCTCTCGGCTTTAAGGTCCTCACGGACTACTATTCCGCCAGCGACCTGATATCTTCTGCTTTGAGTTCTCCCAATGTTGGGCCGTACCTGGCTAAGTCTCCCTCCAAAGACAACGTTACCGTCTGCGCTAAAGACGCCCCCTTGCGCTGCAACGGCTTTTCTCTTGATGCACTGTCGCTAGTTATCAGCCCGATCGGCGCAGCTTGGCAGGAGAATACTAATTATGAAGACTATGAAGCAGCCAGGCAGAACCTATCGGCTAAGCTAGCCAAGGATGCTATCTGGCAGAATAACGATTATTGGTTCTCCTTGCAGCTGGCTAAGGACTACTATTCCTCATATGCCGATATATCATCGGGGACATATACCTCTTTCGCTTGGCGCGAGAAGATGCAGGATTCTGCTCAATCGATGTGGACTGTCATGCAGCTGCCTAGCGATGAGGGAGCGATAAACGTGATTGGGGGACAGAGCGGATTGGGAGCGGTCGGCGATGACAATACCGGCCTGGTTTTCGAGCCGAGCTTGCTGATGGTACGGGATATGATCGCTAGCCAGGATATGGTAATCGCCATGATTTCCGCCCTCGGTATCGATACCCAGGCTAAAGCAGCGAGCGTCAGGCTGCGGGAATCTAAGGAAGTCCTAGAGAAGTTAGCCAGCACGATGGAAAAGCAGTTAGCCGGACAGGATATCGCGGTTGAGGACGAAGAATATGTGCGCACTTGGCTTAGCGGCTGGAAAGTGAGCCGGAAGGGAGCTAAAACGCTGCTTATCGGGAGTAAAGGAGAGTACAAGCCGTATGTTATCGAGGATATCAGCAATCTCAAGCTAATGATTGTCGCTCATCCTACTACGGAAGGCGTGAAGCTGTTTATCGGACCGACCATAGATCATCAGGAGTATAGGTAGAGTTAAGTATTATTTATACAATACTATTATGTAATTAAAATTTATGCGGTTGATATTTACTATAGATAAGAAATATGATGAGGAAATGATTTTTGAGATGATGCCAGAAAAAACTAGTAAAGAGTCAGACGAGTTGGCCGATTTCTTGAGGATAGATGATATGGAATTAATGGAGGCAAAAAAAGCAAGCAGGAGTTTAAGTGAGTTGGTTCATGCTTGTATAAATGGTAAATATAAGAAGATATTGCCTTTTATCAAGAATTCTTCACTAGCTTATCAGAAATCATGGGATGGAATAATAGATGAATTTTATAAATTGGTCGAAAAGAAAACTGGGTATAAGTGGAAATATCAGAAATATTATTGTGTAGTAAGCGCTTATCATGAAGGTATAAGCAGTTGGGGTGGTAACAAGATAGTTAGGCGGTGGTCAATAAATGCAGATACGCAGCGAAAAGTTACCGCTCATGAATTAGTGCTTTCGCATTTTTGGAATATTCTTGATTCGAAAAGTATTTCAAATAAATGGAGCAAGGAAAAGAAGTGGAAATATTCAGAAATATTATCGTGGTGCCTCTTGGGCTTGGATAATGATTTTTATAAATTTTGGCCGTGGCTCCTTAAAAAAGATTTATTTCCCGAAAATCATGAGTATCCGGAAATTTTACCAACACAGAAAAAACTTAAAGAACTATGGGGTAACTGTAATGATTTTGTTGATTTTTTAGATAAAGCTATTAAATCAGGGTATTGAGTAGTTAATAACTATATGCCTTTATCAATCAAGATTTCCCGCCTATCCAATCTCCTTTTTTTCGCTTCAAAGACGGATCCGGGCAATCTAGTAAGCTCTCATTTGGCAAAGTATTTATTAGATGAAAATTCGGATATCTCTTTTTTCGCTAAAAGTGATAATAGGATTTGGCAGCGGATTGAGGCGCTAGCAGGTAAAGCAGAAACAAAAGAAATAAGAAAATCCGTTATTTTATTAAATAGGGAATATTCTTTTCACTGGGATAGAGCATATGGGCACTTGTCTTCATGGAAACGATATTTTCAAGATAATCAGTCGCTATTACAACGCGCCGTCCTTGGATTAAAGAAGATGATTGGAGTGAAAGATTTTGTTATTTCAAAGATTCCTGTTTACCTAGTCATTGATCTGACGAGTAAAGACAAGGATATTAATGCCTGGTTCTCCTGGACAAAAACCGATAGCTTCATAGTCGTCGAAATCCCGTTTAGCCTCAAGGTTCCTAACGGCTATTTTCCGTTAGCCGTACTAGCACATGAATTTTTCCATCTGTTATTAAGGAAGAATGAAAAGCTATTTTCAAAAATAGCCCAGGTTGTTAAAGAGAATGAGCGGATGTTTTCAAAATTGGCTAAGGGTATGCCAGGCAAGATGTTTTTCGAGGAGTTGCTTGTCAGCTCATTTATGCCAGAGGGTTATCTAAGCGAAAGGCATTTCGGTGCCAAGGTTGTCTCTCGCGTTAAAAGGCCAAGTGATATATTAGGGTGGCGGAAATTTGTCGCCTTTAAACTCTATCAAGAAGTAAAACAATACTCTACAGGTAATCAACAAATTGATGAGAAATATTTGAGGAAATTAGCGGGCATTATCAAGTAGGGCAAAGAGTAAAATAAAAGCTCCGTCAGAATTGTCTGTCGGGAGCTTTTTTGTTTTTATAACTACCTCTCAAACCTGAACACCGCTATCTCTCCGTCGCTGGTCATCTGGTATTCATCGGCTACCAGCTTGGCCTCAGCGATGATCTTGTCGCTTGCCCACCAGTAGCGGCTCACTAGCAGGAAGGCGGTATCCACTCCGGCTTCGTCCATGGCTCGTATCATCGTCTCTTTTTCTGGTGCCTCATATACCATTGATAGGTAATGCTGGTATAGGGTGCCGCCGGTGGGGATAGAGTAGAAATATATCTGTTCCCCGTCAGCCTTGGTGATATAGCGGCTGAAACCGAACTCCCGCAAGGCACCGACGCTGCTTTGTTGGTTCGCTAGGGCGACATACCCTTTTCCTTGGGCCATCTCTTCAGCGATGTGGACGGCTTCAATGTCGCTGCGGGACAAGGAATAGCCGCGGGAGTTGTGGTAGTTATCGAATCGAGGATAGGAACCGTAGAGGGCGATGGCAAGCAGGCAGGCTAAGGCGGGTATGAGAACTTTTGGCTTGATTATCTCTATCCGTCTGGCTACGTCTGCCAAGGCATACATGATAATCGGCAGAGAGATTATCCAAGCAGAGAGCAGCAGGCGGCGAGCATAGTCCTGCTGTTCATAGAAGATAAGGGAATCAAAGGAGAGCAGTAGGGTAGAAATTATTCCGGTCAGCAGGGAGACGGCGGCCACGACTAGTAACGGCCGCTGCCACCAGGCCTTATCCTCCTTCGCGCGCCAAATTCCCCAGGCTAATCCGGCCAGACCGATCGCCCAGATATTATGCAGGAAAAAATATACGGTATCGAGCAGGGCATTTTCCTGATTAGGGAAGGGCCAGAGGAATATGGCTAGCGATGATATGCCTGACCAGCCTGCCCATTGCCAATTAGCGCCAGTCGCTAGGAAGGCAGTGATGATAATAACTGGCAAGCCGACTATGCTGATTGGTACCAGCCATTTCTTGAGACCTTCATAATGTGGCGTATGGTATATATTGATAAGGAGGACGGAGAGCAGGGCAGGCAGACCGCTGATCGGATGGATGCAAGTGGCCGCTAGAGCGAGCAGCCAGGCGAAACGGCCTTTAGCGGCCAAGGCATATATTACCGAGAGGGCCAAGAAGAGGAATCCTAGGTTTTGGGGAGTAGTGACAAAGAGTAGCCAGGCGAAAGCGGGCAAAGACACGATAGTCGCCAGGAAGGAATATTTCTCCTTTATCTGCCAACCGGCCATCAGCGTCCTTATCGCTGGCGCCAAGGTAAAGGCAGTCAGAAAAGGTAGCAGAAACCGATTGATAAAGGATAGGGAAAGGGGGAGGAGGCGGTCAAGGGTAATCGCTAGGCCATATTGGCCAAGGTAGTATGGAGTCTTGGGCAAGATGGTGCCATGCGTCTCGATATAGCGCATTGAAGCTTCGTGGATGAAGGGGTCAAAGCCATACCCTATCCTATAGACCAAAGCCGCTACCGACAGGAAGGCGAAATAGAACAGGGAAAGGGAAAGGTCGCTAATCCAGCCTTGGCCGTTGCTCTTTGCTCCTGCCCATAGCAAGGAAATAGAAAAGGCGATGAACAAGGGCCAGATAGTCCAGGGCAAGGTTTGCCAAGGAGAAATCAGGGCAGCGTCGCTAGAATAGGTGATGAGCATGGCTAGGAAGGCCAAGAAGAATACGGAAAAAGGGATGAAGTATCTTATTTTTTTCTCAGTCCCTTCCTTTCCTTCCGTCGTTTCCTTTCCAGGTAAGGCTATCCATCGTCTTCGGATGGCAATCCAACCCAAGGCAATCGATATTGCTAGGGATAGTAGCCAGGAGAACCAAGCTAAGGAGGAAATATAATAGACGCCGCTTGATATAATCATCAGCAGCGAAATGAAAACTAGGAGATAGGCGGTTATTTTCCTCATATTTCCATGATAGCAAATTCTTGATAAATTGGGTAATTTTTGGTAGATTTAAGGTATGGAAGAAAGCACTCGGACTAATCTTTTCTCTAAATACGGCGCTACCGCGCTGGTTTTTTTGCTGGCCTTAGTGTTTTTCTTGGCAACTTCCAGCTATAACTACCTTACGCAAGATAGTTCGTATCGTAAATGGAATTCGCCCGATGAGACCGCTAATTACTTTTTCGCTAGTCGTTTAGCGACTACCGGCCAGATAACTTCTTTTGAGCGAATTAATTTGGTAGCACACGACTTGGTCCATCCACGGAGTATGCGTAGCGATCAGGGCTGGCTCAAGCCGGTGAGCTTCCTTGGTATCGTGGTCATATATGGCTATTTGGGACAACTGTTTGATCCGGCTATCATACCCTTTCTGACTCCTTTTTTTGGTGCTCTGGGCATATTAGCGTTATATGGCTTCGCTAGCCGGTTCTTCTCGAAACGGGTAGGGGTGATATCAGCTTTCCTGCTCGCCTCATTTCCGGTATACATCTTTTATTCCGTGCGTTCGATGTTTCATAACGTTCTGTTTACCGTCTTTCTCCTCGTCTTCGCTTGGCTGCTCTCGCTGGCTTGGGATAAGAAGCGGGATAGGGGAGAGAAGTTTCTCTCCGTCCGAGCTGGTGCGACGGCGTGGAAAGGGAATCTATTTTCTTTCCTAGCTGGCTGGTCGCTGGGAACGGCCGTTTTTATTCGCACCTCGGAACTTATCTGGCTGGGGCCGGTACTCGGGCTGCTCTGGCTGTTTAATATCCGGCGTTTCGGTCTGTCCCGCCTCCTATATTTTCTGCCTGGCTTGGTACTAGGGTTATTGCCCATGGCCTATTTTAATCAGATCCTCTTCGGTTCTCCGATCTTTGGCGGCTATACCGAGATGAATCGTTCTTTGGCGGCTATTTCCGAGGCGAGCGGACAGATAGTAAGCGGATGGAGCGCGTCGAAGGAATTTTTCCTAACCCTGTTCAATAACGTCTTCTACTTCGGTTTCAAGCCGCACCAGTCGCTCCTAATGTTCAAGCATTATGCCGTCGATATGTTCCCGATCCTCTTTTGGCTATCGTGCCTAGGTGGTGTCTTGTTGTCAGCTAAGAATTTCTTCCGTTTTCGGAAACGTGACCTATTATATCTCTCCCTTCTCCTTATCGGTGGTGCCATCCTCGTCTTCTATTACGGTAGTTGGAAATTCTATGATAATCCGAACGTGTCCCGTTATACCATCGGCAATTCATATACGCGGTATTGGTTGCCGATCTATGCTTTTGCTTTGCCATTAGCCGCTCTATCTATCGCCTCGCTCGCGCGTACTCTGTCGAGTTGGCTTAAAGGCAGGAGCAGGAAGGTCTTGACCCGTCTTATCTCGGTCCTGGCGGTCGGAGCGATATCATATTGGAGTTTGATGTTTGTCGTGTTCGGTTCGGAAGAAGGGCTAATCCATCTATATAATGAAAGCATCTATGAACGCTCCAATGTCGCTAAGCTTTTAGATAAAGTCGATGAGGGGGCGATTGTCGTGACACAATATCATGATAAATATCTGTTTCCAGAGCGGCGGGTGTTGGTGGGATTGTTGTCAGATAACAACATGAACTACTATTACGGCCTGATCGCCAAGCTATCCCCCTTGTATTACTATAACTTCACCTTCCGCCCTGAGGACATCATCTATCTCAATGAGCAGAAGTTGCCACCCTTCGGATTGAGGATAGAGCCGGTGACGACCATTGATCGCGCCTTCACTCTATATCGCCTCCTTCCCTTTAATTCGGAAAAGGACGGCGGGTTAGCCGACGATGTAGTTGTTGAATAATGGGCTATGGAAATAAAAAGCTTCCATATCATTACTATCGGCTGTCAGATGAATAAAGCGGACAGCGAGCGGTTGTCCTCTTATCTGCGTTCTCAGGGCCTGGTTCCTGCCGCTACGAGGCAAAAGGCCGACCTATTAGCTATCAACACTTGTGGCGTCCGTCAATCGGCCGAAGATCGCGTATATGGCCTGGTCAATCGAGCAAGGAAAGATAATCCTGCCGCTAAGATTGCGGTGCTAGGGTGTATTGCTAAGCGGCCTGACGTGCAGGCTCGGTTAAGAGGGCAAGCCGATATATTCTTAGCTAATAGCGAAATGTTAAATATCGTGGATATTATATCGAGCCAGAGTATTCATAATAGCTCAAGAAGTGATATATCGCGGCAGATTGAGGGGGAAAAATATCTAGCCGTCGCGCCTGATTATGAGAACAATTTTTCCGCTTTCGTTCCTATCGGTAATGGTTGCAATAATTTTTGTGCATATTGCGTAGTGCCGTACGCTCGTGGCCGTGAAGTGTACCGGCCAGCAGAGGATATATTAGCGGAGATAGGTAGGTTGGTTGAAAAGGGATATCAAGAGATAATGCTTATCGCCCAGAATGTGAATAGTTATCGTAGTGGTGATTACGATTTTGCCAAACTGCTCGAGGAAGCCGCTTCCTTGTCTGGCGATTTTTGGATCCGCTTTTGCTCCAGCCATCCTAAGGATATGAGCGATAGGTTGATAGAGGTCATCGGACTATATCCAAAAGTGTGCCCGCATCTGCATCTAGCCTTGCAATCAGGCGATGACGAAATCCTTTCCAGAATGAATCGTCGTTATACCGCCGCTCACTACGCCTCCCTTATCGCTAAAGTACGGGCAGCTCGTCCAGATATCGCTATCACCACCGACGTAATCGTCGGATTTCCTGGTGAAACGAAGGAACAATTTCAACATACGGTTGAGATGTTTCGGAATATAGAGTTTGATATGGCCTATATCGCGCAATATAGCCCGCGACCACAGACGGCTGCTTGGAAGATGGTTAATGATGTGCCGCAAGCAGAGAAGAGGGAGCGCGCCAGGACATTGACCGATATCCTAAGGCAAAGCGGGCGAAAGTGTAATGAGGAGTATATCGGAAAGACGGTGCGTGTCCTTATTGACTCGCGCGACCGGCAAGGAAGGTATAGGGGGAAGACTGCCTCCGCCAAGGCGGTAACGGTCACTAACGATATCCCCATGAAGACGGTAGTCGGATCATTTGTCGAGGTGGCGATAAAGAGGGCGGGGGATTTTCGCCTATACGGGGAGATTGTATAATAAAAGAGCCGGCATTCATTATGAATTGCCGGCTCAGGCCTGAAAGAGAAGATCTTAAATTTTTAATCCTAAACATGTTCTCCTCTGCTCTCAGGTATCGCGGGATGGCGCGGTCGGAGAAGGCAGGCCCCTTGGGAAAAGCAATCAGGAATTTACCTGCAAAAATAGGGCCTGCCTGAAAAAATGAAAACGAACTTCTGTTAATCGTGAGAATATAATAATGTATAAATAAGAATATGTCAAGAGAAAGGTTAGTAGCAATAATTGGGCCGACAGCCAGCGGTAAGACGGCTCTGGGAGTAGGGTTGGCTTTGGCTATGAATGGCGAAATAATCAGCGCCGATAGCCGGCAAGTGTACCAGGGCATGGATATCGGAACCGGCAAGGACCTAGCCGAATACGGGAAGGGAAAGAAACGGGTCAAGCATCACCTTATCGATATCGCTAGTCCCAATACCTCATTTAGCCTGGCTAAATACCTTAAGGCGGCTAATATGGCGGTCGAGGACGTCCTTAGTCGCGACAAGCTACCTATCTTCGTCGGCGGGACCGGACTATATATCCAGGCTCTGGTCGATAACTATGCCTTAGCCGAGAGCAAGCCGGACTTCGTCAAGCGGAACGAGCGGGAAAAGCTCGAGGCGGAGGAACTGATGGAGATGATTGCCCGGTTACAACCAGCTTTCGCAGCCAAGATCAATGAGAGTGACCGCCATAATCGACGGCGTCTAGCCCGTTATCTGGAAGTCTTGGAACAGGGCGGGGAGATTGGCCGTAGTAAACGGCAGGAATCGCCGTATGAATTCCTCGTTGTTGGCCTCGATTGGCCGGACGATGTGTTGAAGGAGAGGATAGGAAGGCGGCTAGATGAACGCTTGGAACAGGGTATGGTAGAGGAAGTGCGTGCCTTACATGAAGCCGGAGTCACTTGGAAACGCCTGGTATCTTTCGGCTTGGAATATCGCTTCGTGAGCTGGTATTTGATGGAGAAGATGGATTATGAGCAGATGAGGGAAAAACTCGGGACCGCGATATATCGTTTCGCCAAGCGTCAGAAAACCTGGTTCCGCCGTTGGGAGAAGCAGGGACAGAAAATATATTGGGTGGACGGGATTAAAGAAGCGGAAGGATTGATAAAAGGATTTTTACAAGGGTGAAGCTATATATCACTGATATGAAAAAAGACAGCATCAATTACCATGCTGCCTTTTCATTTAGTGAATTCATGCTTGTATCAGGCTTAGGTCGTCGTTTATGATGATAGGGTCGACAGCTTCTATCTCGGCTTTATATTGCATGTCAGGAATCGGGTTCAACATGAATATTTTTTTGCCGTGCACGTAGGCAAAACCGAGTTCCATCAGGGTGTTGCCGCCAATGTAATTATTTATCCCGTTCTTATCAAAATTAAGTACCAATATTGCCTCGCTATTTACTATCTCGTTATAATGGTAAAGGATGTAGCCGTACTCTTTTTTCACATTGGCGTGTTCTCTGCCCATTCTATCTAGTAGGTCTTTCATTTTTCCCGCTGCGAAAGCGACATAATGTTCATGTAGGTTAACGGTATGGCCGAGTTTGATAAGCTTGTCCTTGTATTTCACCATTTCCTTTGCGAAAGAGGAACTACCGACGATTGTTATTATCATATATTATTTATTATTTTTTTAGCTCCTCTTTGAGTAATTTAGCTACCGTCTGCGGATTAGCCTTTCCTTTCGTGGCGGCCATGGTCTTGCCGATGAAGAACTGGAAGATAGCTTCCTTGCCTTGCCGGTACTCCTCCGCCTGGGCCTTATTGCTTCCAATTACTTTCAGTATCTCTTGGCGTATCGCTTCGGTGTCATCAAGCTGGGCGAGCCCCATCTTTTCCATGATATCAGTCGGGTCGCCACCATTTTCATACATTTCTTTGAGAATGGTCTGTCCGGCTGTATAGCTGGTTTTGCCTTGGTATACTAAACAGACTAGTTCCGCAAAATTTTCCGCGCTTATTTTTGTCTCGTTTATCTCCTTCTTGTCGATATTGAGATATTTGGCCAGTTCATTGATTATCCAATTGGCGGCGTTCTGGGCTAGTTTCTTGTCTTGCCTATCCGCTGAATCTCCCTGTGCCTCTATCCATCCCGACAGTTCCGATAGGACATGTTCCGTCCAGTCGGCTAGAGCCTTGGAAGAAGCAATAACTTCTGCTTGGGCGAGGCTTAGGCCATATTCTTTCATCAAGCGTTTTTCTTTCTGGTCCGGCAATTCCACTAAGCGACTGGAAATATCCTCAAGCCAGGCGTCATCAATAGCGATGGCGGGGATATCTGGTTCAGGGAAATAGCGGTAATCGGCAGCACTTTCTTTCTGGCGCTGGGAGACGGTAGCGTTGTCTTGTTCATTCCAGCCACGGGTTTCCGCCAGGATGGTTTCGCCTTTTTCAATCATTTCCGTTTGCCGGGCGATCTCGAAGGCAATTGCTTTTTCCAAGGCCCGGAAGGAATTGATATTTTTCACTTCTACTTTGGCATGGAGATTTTTGCCATTTTTGGGTAGTATCTGTCCTTTTTCATACTTCCAAGCCCCGTGCTCTTGGACACTGACATTAGCTTCGCAGCGCATCTCACCTTTTTCCATGTCGGCACGGCTGATATCGAGATAGCGGAGTATCTGTTGGTATTTCTGACAAAATCTCTTGGCTTGGCTTGCGTCTTTTATCATTGGCTCGGTCACCAGCTCTATCAGCGGCGTGCCGGCACGGTTAAAGTCGATAAGGGTCGAGCCGCCCCGTCCATGGAAGGATTTGCCAGTATCTTCTTCTAAGTGTATCCTAGTGATATCGATCCGCTCCCCATCTATCTCGAGATGGCCGCCATAGGCGAAAGGAAGGTCATATTGGGAGATTTGGTAGCCCTTGGGCAGATCGGGATAGAAATAGTTCTTGCGGTCGAATTTGGATAGCCGGTTGATCTGGCATCCCAAAGCGAGTCCGAGGAGAATGTTGTTCTCGATCGCCTGCTTGTTGGGCATCGGTAAAGTGCCGGGATGGCCTAGGCAAATCGGGCAGACATTAGTATTGGGTTCAACCGTGTCGCTGTCATTGCTACAGCGGCAGAACATCTTGCTCTTCGTATTTAGTTCGGCATGGATTTCCAGACCGATGATCGCATCATATTTATTCATATACTTTCATTCTAACCCAAAAGGGAAGGCAGGGGTATATTGACTAAAGTTGAATAATGTGATATAGTGGAGGGTTAAATGGGACTTTGACAAATATGGGGTAAATAGGGTTGATTGACAGGATCTTTTCTAAGGTGAAGAGTTTCAGCCAATCAACCTGATTATTAACCCTTAAATTGATTGATTATGGAAAAGATCACCCTTTTTTCCGATCAAGATTCGGCCCTCTGTATTATACTGGGGACCATGAGTTTAATCGTCGTTAGCCTGTT
>CAZSAA010000011.1:0-22319 GCA_964604915.1 uncultured Gammaproteobacteria bacterium | reverse complement strand
ACCGAATTATTATCTACCCGACAGGTTTGGGTAACATTTATTTTTATCTACAACGCCCGTCTTTCCTCTGCTTAGTTTTAATGCTATAATATCAGCAGTAAAAGCTAGGGATAATAGGATAACATATGATCATAGTGGACAAAGACAAGTGCATTGGTTGCGGTCTATGCTCCGGCATCTGCCCGGATACTTTCGTCATGGATGAAGACGGGAAATCCGAAGCGATAAGGCAGGAAGCTTCCGATTGCGCTAAGCAGGCGGCTGAGGCCTGCCCGGTCGAAGCGATAACGGTAAGCGAATGATATGGCGACTGACAAGACCTTGGAAAACATTTTGAGCCCGGAAGGGAAGATTGTCCAGCCTCCCTTAGAGGGTGGCCAGGCTAGTCCGGAAAATGAAGCTCGGCGAGAAAAGCTACCTGAACGCGATTTAGTTTCGGAAAAGTCTAAAGCCCAAGCCTCCGCTCGGGAGGCTTTTCGGGATGTCCTGGCTAAAGTAAAGAGGCAAAAGACTGTGGTTGATGTCAGTGAGCAGGCGAAAGAGATTGACAACATCCTGGAAGAGGGATTGGGTGATATTTTCTTGAAATTAGACCCAGCTAAGCAGAAAGAATTCAAGGAAGAGGGTGAGAAGGCAGTGGTAAAGATCGACAGGATGCTCTCGCAGACCAAAGTCAGCGTGCATAAGATATTCCAGACGATAAAGCGGTGGCTGGCGCGGATTCCCGGCATTAACCGCTTTTTCCTCGAGCAGGAAGCGAAGATAAAGACAGATAGGATAATGAAAATAAAACGCTAAAACCATGGAGGCGATCACATCGAACGAAACAGCGATAATCTTGGACTTGGACCTCATCCTTTCGGTTTTCTATCTACTCATAGCGGCGCTAGTATTTTTAGCCTTGCTGCTTTTGGCGAGGAAGGTGATAAAGCGGGTCAGTTTGAGCCGCAATTATCTTAGTCATCAGATATTTTTGATTAAGATACCTAAAGAGAAGCCCAAGGATACGGACATAGAATTCGGGAGCAAGGAACAGCGGGAAGATATCGCCAAGAGCGAGGCAGTCATATCGAGTATCGGCGGTCTCAAGGCTCAACGCGGCTTCCGCGCCTGGCTGTTTGGTCGGGATGACCATTTTTCCTTCGAGATCGTAGCTAAAGGTAATAAGATATCTTTTTATATGGCTGCGCCCCGTCGGAGCGCCCGCTATCTAGAGCAGCAGATCCACGCCTTCTATCCCGAAGCGGTGATCGAGGAACTCGAGGACTATAATCTCTTCTCTAAGCAAGGCGCGATCGAGGCCGGGACGATAAGGACGAAGCGCGACCTGGTGTTCCCGATCAAGACCTACCAGAAGATGGATGTCGATCCACTCGCTTCCATCATCAACCTGATGTCCAAGCTCGGCAAGGATGAGAGCTTGGCCATCCAATACGTCATGCGCAGTGCCAAGGGCTCCTGGCATTCATATGCTAAGAAAGTAGCCCGGCGCATAGTGGAGAAGAAGTCGGTCGAGGACGGCCTGCGTTCTGGCGGTTTCCTACCTAAATTTTCCAGTTTTTTGAGCCTGGTATTCCCATCCTCTAAAAAGGACAGGGAAGACGTATTGGATAAGGAGGAGAAGCGCCTGTCCGCCGTGGAGGAAGAGATGCTAAAGACCATGGAAGAGAAGAATCTCAAGGCTGGCTTGGACGTCAATATCCGGATGATCGCCTGTGCCAAGACCAAGAGCCAGGCTAACATGTACTTAGAGAATATCGCTGGTGCCCTAACCGAATTCAACAATTATACCTATGGCAATCATTTTTCCAAAGTAAAGGGTAATCATGACGCCCGGGTAATCCGTGACTTCATCTATCGCCGTTTCCGTGAAGATGTATCTTCTCTGCTCAATTCCGAAGAGACGGCTAGTATCTTCCATTTCCCGCTCCGAAACACTGAGACGCCCAACATACTCTGGCTCACGGCTAAGAGCGCGCCGGCGCCAGCTAACTTGCCTGATGAAGGTTTGCTCCTCGGGTATAACCTATATCGTGGCGTGAAGCAGGATATCCGTTTCAAGCGCGATGATAGGCGGCGCCATGCCTATATCATCGGTAAGTCCGGTACTGGTAAGTCGGTACTCATCGCCAATTCCGCTATCCAGGACATCATCAACGGGGAAGGTGTCTGTGTCATCGACCCGCACGGCGACCTTATCACCGACATTCTCAAGCGTATCCCGCCTCATCGGGCCGAGGATGTGATAATTTTCTCACCGGCCGACCTGGAACGCCCGCTCGCCCTCAATCTACTAGAATTTGATCCCCGCTATCCCGAACAAAAGAGCTTTGTCATCAACGAGATGATTGGCATCCTTGATAAGCTATATGACCTCAAGGCCACCGGCGGACCGATGTTCGAGCAGTATATGCGTAACGCCATGCTACTGGTGATGGAGGATGAAACGAGCGGCTCGACCCTGATGGAGATACCGCGCGTCCTTTCGGATGAGAAATTTCGGAAACTCAAACTTTCCCGCTGCCCGAACCAGACGGTAGTGGATTTCTGGCGTAATGAGGCGGAAAAAGCGGGCGGGGAAGCGGCTCTTGCCAATATCGTCCCCTATATTACCTCTAAACTCACCTCCTTCATCTCCAATGACATGATGCGGCCCATCATCGGCCAGCAGAAGAGCGCTTTCAATGTCCGGGACGTGATGGACAAGCAGAAGATATTGCTAATCAACCTACCCAAGGGAATCATTGGTGAGATGAACGCCTACCTGCTCGGCATGATCCTGGTCGGCAAGATTCTCATTGCCGCCCTTTCGCGCGCGGATATGAAGTCGGCCGACCGTAAGGATTTCTATCTCTACATCGACGAGTTCCAGAATTTCACCACCAATTCCGTTTGCCAGATTCTCTCCGAAGCCAGGAAATATGGCCTCAGCCTCACCATCGCCAACCAATATATCGGCCAACTCAGCAAAGGGCAGAATAGCGAGATCAAGGAGGCGGTCTTTGGTAACGTCGGCACGATGATAAGCTTCAAGGTGGGCTCGGAAGACGCGGCCTTTTTGGTTAAGGAATTCGCGCCGGTCTTCAACGAATACGACCTGATGAATATCGATACGGGCAATGCTTATCTCAAGCTCCTTATCGGCAACAGCGTCTCGCGCCCCTTCTCGCTCCGCACCGCTTGGCCGCTCCTGGGTCATGAAGATCAGGAGATGGCCGACAAGATAATCGCCCTTAGTCGGCTCAAATATGGCCAGGATAGACGCTTGGTGGAGGCGGAAATCAGACGGCGATCTCTCATTGACTAAGCTTCTATTATATATGGCTGTATAAGAATATTTATTAAATATTAGCTATTTAAGATAGTATAAGTATTAATGGTAGAAAATGTAATAGATAAAAAGTTTCGGAATTGAAGAACTGGGCTTAATTAATATTGAAATCTATTGACAATATAAATGTTTAATGTTATAATTTATTAATTATGAACATTAACATTAAGAAATTAATTTTAGTTTGGACTTGATAACGAATAAACTGGGTTAGTCATGGTGAGCGATAATTTGATTATAAAACTTCGCAAAATAGGAAAAATAATGTATAATCAAGCTATCAAGCCGTTTACCGATAGTATAAAATAAAAATAATTAATAAGATGAAACAGTCGAATCTATTCACTAAAACGTCTCGTGATATCCCTAAGGGAGAAACGAGCTTAAATGCCCAGATTCTTATTAGATCCGGGTTTATTGATAAATTGGGGGCCGGTATTTATAGCTATTTGCCGTTGGGCCTGAGAGTTCTGAATAAGATAGTTGCCATAGTAAGAGAAGAGATGAATTCTATCGGAGGACAGGAGATACTTATGCCTGGCTTGAACCCTAGCGAATTTTGGGAGACAACCGGACGCTTTAGTACTTTTGACGCCCTGTTTAAGTTAAAAGGGAGCGATAGTAAAGACTATGCTTTGGGAGCTACTCATGAAGAAATCGTTACGCCACTGGCTAAGAGATTCATTCTCTCTTACCAAGATATGCCTTTCTCTGTGTATCAGATTCAAACTAAATTTCGCAACGAGAAAAGAGCGAAAGCAGGGCTGATTAGAGGGCGTGAATTCTTGATGAAGGATATGTATTCTTTTCATACTTCATTTGAAGACCTCGATCGTTTTTATGGGATAGTTTGTGAAGCGTATTTCAGAATTTATGCCAAACTAGGTCTAAAGGACATCACTTATCTTACCTATGCTTCGGGAGGAGCCTTCTCTAAATATTCCCATGAGTTTCAGACGATTACCAATGCTGGAGAAGATGATATCTTTATTTGTCAAGATTGTAAAATTGCTATAAATAAAGAAATTATCGCTGACCAAGCCGATTGCCCAGAATGTGGACAAAGGAATTTTGTTAAGAAAAAGGCTATTGAAGTAGGCAATATCTTTAAGTTGGGAGAGAGGTTTTCAAAACCCTTTAACCTATCTTATAGCGATAAAGATGCTTCTCAAAAAAATGTCATCATGGGGTGTTACGGGTTTGGACCAAGCAGGGTGATGGGGGCAATAGCTGAAATATTTAATGATGATCGCGGCCTAGTCTGGCCTGAAGCTATTTCACCTTTTCAGGTGCACCTTATTTCAATAAGGCAGGATGTCGTCGCTGAAGCGCTTTACCAGGAAATGGTGAAGAGAGGAATAGAGGTTTTGTATGACGATAGGGATTTATCAGCGGGACAGAAATTATTTGATGCCGACCTTATGGGTTGTTATCATAGGGTTGTCGTCGGTAATGCCTTTGTTGGCACTGGTAAATTAGAAGTAAAGAAAAGAGCGGAAAAAGAGTCTCAGTTAATGACTCAAGAAGAATTTTTTTCTAAGTTAAAGAATTAAATTAAGGGCGTTTTATTAAAAAACGCCCTTTTAAATTACGATGGTATGGAACATATTTATGGTTTCATTTTCTTAGCCACTTTTTGGGTACTAGCTTTTTTGGCGATAAAGTTTTGGAATAAGGGAAGCGTGGAAAAATGTTCGGTTTTTTTGCTTTCTAACCGTAATCTTAGGTTTTTTCCGGGGGCTGTTTCTGTCGCAGCTGCTTGGATTTGGGCTCCAGCTTTATTCGTGGCTTCCCAGAAAGCCTATGAGCAGGGAGTAGCCGGATTGTTTTGGTTTGTATTCCCAAATTCTTTAGCTTTAATTCTTTTTGCTTTTTTGGCCAAAAGGATGAGAAAAATATTTAAAAATGGATTTACGCTTCCAGAGTATATGCAAGTCAGGTTTGGCGATAAGTTTAGGTCGCTTTATGTAATCGCCATATTTATTATTCAAATATATTCAGTAATATTGCAAGTTACCGCAGCGCTTCTATTGTTGAATATATTAACTGGCATTGATAAAAACATTCTCATTCTGATATTGGGAACGATAATATTATCATTAAGCGTAATTGCTGGATTCCGGTCATCTCTTGCAGCGGATAGCATAAAGGCTACTTTTATATTTTTAGTTGGAGTTATTTTTATTCCATGGGCATTACATGACAGTGGTGGAGCGGTTAATATTTTAAACGGTATTAGTGGGGCAACGGGAAATTTTGGAAGTATATTTGATAGAAATATTATTTTAGCATTCGGAATTCCCATTAGCATCTCTTTGTTATCTGGAGTTGTTATCGATCAACAGCAGTGGCAGAGAGCGTTTGCAATAAAAGAGGAAAGCGTGAAGAAGTCTTTTGTATTGGGCGCCGTTCTTTTTTCTTTTGTGCCGATATTACTTGGACTGTTAGGATTCGCAGCAGCGGGTTCCGGAATCGAGGTTGGCAGCACGCAAACACAATTAGCTGGCGTCATGTTAATCAAAAATTATCTTCCACAGGTAGGGTTGTATTTTTTTGCTTTCATGATATTATCCGGTTTAATCGCGGCGGGCATGGCAGCCCTTTCCGCAGTTGGGTCAATCGGGGCGATTGATATTTTTCGGTCAATAAGTAAAAATATGCCTGATAAAAAAGTTATATTTTTTTCCAGGATTACCATGATTGTTACGCTGTTATTGGGAGTGGGGATAGCTTTAATTCCGAAAATCCAGATAGTTTACCTAGTGCTTTTAATAGGAGCATTTAGGGGGAGCCTTATGATGCCTACAATTTTCAGTCTTTTTTGGAAGAGAATGTCAGCTAACTTATCCTTTGTCGGGATAATTTTAGGGATGCTTGTCGGAATTCCTTTATTCATTTACGGCTCTATTAAAAATATAGCATTAATTACCTCTTTAGGAAGCTTGATTCCAATTATTATTTCAACCGTATTTTGTATTCTAAGCGTTCTGATTAAGCCTTCAAAGTTTAATTATAATAGAATAAGCGAATGATAAGCCTAAAAGAATTTAATACATTACTTCAATCGGTAAAAATAATAGACGGCTCATATCCGCTTAAAGCTTTAGTCTGGCTTCCATATGGATATAAGATATTGAAGTTAACTGAAGAATATTTATGTGAATTATTCGAGAAATATGGATATGAGAGATATTCCTTTCCCTTCTTGGCTCCAGTTAAGGAGTTTGAGAAAATTGATAATAATATAAGTAGTTTTGAAGCATTTATTTATAGGGTGTCGGAATCCGCAATTTTACGTCCATCGGGGGAAAGCGTTATATACCCCATGTTTAGAAGGTGGGTTAATTCTTTTAGAGATTTGCCAATTAGGGCGTATCAAATCGGAGCAGCTTTTAGGAGGGGAAGCGTTAGGGGGTTTATGCGTCCCAATGAAATAGACTTTTTTGTAGAGGCCCACGCAGCCTTTTCTTCAAGTGGGGAAGCTATTTTAGAAATACACAAAGTCAATAAATTGGTTGAAGAATTTATGATATGGCTTGGAGTTCCAACTTTAAAAACAATAAGACCGAGTTGGACGAATAAACCTGTTGCTAGAAAGGAATTTGCCTTTGATGCCCTTTTACCAACAGGGGAAACAATTTTACTAGATGTAAATTATCTACAGATGCAAATTTTTTCTAAAATTTTTAACATAAAATTTTTAAATAATAATGGCGTAAATGATTATACGTATCAAACAGAATTTGGTTTTTCCCAGAGAGCCATTCTTACAGCTATCTGGCTTTCGAGTAATAATAAAAGTATTTTTTTGTTGCCTCAATACGCTCCAATTCAAGTCGTTGTTATGGCGGTGGGTCAACTTGATGACGATTTAATTAGATATATTGGCCTGATAACAGAAACCTTGAAAATATCAAAAACTAGGTTCATAAAAGATGAAGAGAATGGGCGTTTTTCTCGGCGTATTTCTAAATATAAAGCACAGGGCATTCCTGTGAGGATGGAAATTGGCCGTGCCGAATTAGTAGGTAAAAATGTTAAAATAGTGAGACATGATAATAAAGTGGTCACAGTTTGTGATTATAAGGATTTAGTTGATGTGTTAAAAAATATTTTTAAAAATATAAGTCACGAGGCATATCAAAATAAAATGATATCATTTAAAGATAATATTGTTTTTTCGGGAGAATCGGATAATGTCCGAGAATTAATTGGGGATGGTAATATAGTTAAATTAGATGTATGTTTTAAGGAGAGTTGCGTTAGGGGTCTTGAAAATAAAGTTGGTATAGGGGAGGTCATTGGTTTTGACTATGAAAATAAAATAGAATGTAAAACAAAAAAATGTATTTATTGTGGTTGTACCTGTTCTGACTCAGCATATTATAGCCGACGAGTTTAGTTAATTTGAATAAACGCAGTTCCATCCCCTCATTGACTAAGCCAGGAAAAGGAGGATATAATAAATGATACTTTTGACTATATGCCCAGCCTATACCGCCAATATCGTCCTGAGAATTTTTCTCAAATAATCGGACAAAATCACGTAAAGATTACGCTCAGTAACGAAGCGTCTTCGGGTACGCTTTCCCATGCGTACCTTTTTTGCGGCCCGCGGGCGGTTGGGAAAACTACTTTTGCTCGTATTTTAGCTAAGTCAGCTAATTGTCTCCAGCGTGAGGAAGGGCAATATGAACCATGCGGCGAATGCGAGAACTGTGTCGCCATCAAGGAGGGCCGGAATATGGATGTCGTGGAAATCGATGCCGCCTCGAATACCGGCGTCGATAATGTCCGCGAAAACATCATTTCTTTCGCTAAACTTCCTCCGTCGCAGGGGAGGTATAAGGTATTTATCATTGATGAAGTGCATATGCTTTCCATTTCGGCCTGGAATGCCTTGCTCAAGGTGCTCGAAGAGCCGCCGCACTACGTCATATTCATCCTTTGCACCACTGAAATCCATAAAGTACCCCTCACTATCATCTCTCGTTGCGAACGTTTCGATTTTCGGAAGATAAGCTTCGCGGACGTAGTCAAGAAACTTTCATATATCGCCACCCAAGAGAAATTAGACATCGATCAGGCCGTGCTCGAGGCGGTAGCCCGTCAAGCAGATGGTCATTTGCGCGATGCCGAGAGCATCTTAGGTCAGATAATGTCCTTAGGGGAGAAACATATCGCTTTGGAACAAGCGGAACTAGTCATTTCTCGTAGTCTGCACAACGAGATATTGCAGCTTATATCGCTGCTTTCGGCTGGCGATGCGGCCGGAGCGATCAAACTGGTCAACTCCTTGTCCGATTCCAATCTATCAATGAAAGAATTCCTGAAGGAGGGAACGGAAATCCTGCGCAAGATGCTGTTAGGGAAGCTTAGTGCCGGACTGGCCGAATTATCTAATCTGGCTTTTGGCGATAATTTTGAAACTAAACTAAACGACCTCTCGCAGGAGGTAGAGCAGGAAAAGCTAATGTTGATGGCTAGGATGTTTATTTCCCTCTATGCTGATAACCGACCCAGCCCGTTGCCGCAATTGCCGCTTGAGTTGGCCATCTTGGATTTCTGTCGCCCTAGTGAGACGATAACCGAAGTATCGGTCGCACGACCCGCTAGTCCAGCATCTCCCATCGCTCCCCCCAAACCTAAAGCTAGCTCGATGAAGAAAGCGATGATAGAAACAGATAACCTTGAGCCGAGCTTGGAGGCGAACTATAGCTTGGAAGAAGTAGGGAAACGCTGGCCCGATGTCTTGGCTAAAGCCAAGCAGAGTAATCACTCCCTGATGTTCGTCCTGCAGAATTGTCGGCCCAGCGAGATAGCGGGGGGACGCCTGACTTTATCTTTCCGATACCGTTTCCATAATGACCGTTTCAAGGATCCAGCTATAAAGAAGCTGGTGGAGTCCTTTTCCAGCGAAGTATTTGATGGCCATAATATCGCAATAGCGACCGAGGTAAGGGAAGTTGATAGGGAAGAGGAGGCACCGGTGGCCGAAGAGGCCGCATCAGCGCCCAAGAATATGTTAAATAGCCTGCTGCATACTTTAGGCGGCGGAGAAATTATAGGATAAACGTATGTTAGACATCAAATTAATCAGGGAGAAGCGTGCTCAAGTCGAGGCGTCGCTGCTAAAGCGTATCGAAGCGGATAAGCTCGATCTTGACGCTATCATCGCTTTAGACGACAAGCGCAAAGAGCTTATCAAGGAGGTCGAGGAACTAAAGGCCTATCGTAACCAGTATTCTAAGAGCAAGCCGACCGATGATATCATCGCTAAACTTAAAGCGGTAGGTGAACAGATTAAGGAGAAGGACACCGTTCTCGCGGCAGTAGAAGCGAGTTTCCTGGAAAAGATGGCCGAATTGCCTAACATCCCGGCTGACGACGTCGTGCCTGGCGGCAAGGAGAATAACGAAGCGATCTATACTTTCAAGGATAAACCGGCTTTTAATTTCGCTCCCAAAGACCATGTCGAACTGGCGACCGACCTAGGCCTGATCGACTATCCCCGCGCCGCCAAGATGAGCGGCAGTGGCTTCTGGTGCTATACCGGAGACGGCGCTTTGCTGGAATGGGCCCTATTATCATATTTCATTGATTTTCATACTAAGAACGGCTATCGTTTCCTGATTCCTCCTTTCCTGCTGAGCGAAAAATCTGCCTATACCTCTGGCCATCTTCCTAAATTCCGTGATGATCTCTTCTGGACCCAGGATAAGCTCTGCCTTAACGCGACGAGCGAGATGATGCTTGGCAACTACCATCGGGAAGAAACTCTTCCTGGTGCGTCCTTACCTTTGAAATATTTCGCCTATTCCGCCTGCTTCCGTCGCGAAGCTGGCAGCTATCGTCAGGAAGAGCGAGGCATGATCCGCGGACACCAGTTCAATAAGATCGAGATGTTCATCTTCTGTCGTCCGGAAGAGTCTTGGCCTATGTTCGAAGAATTAGTAGATAATGCTAAGAAATTGGTCGAAGGATTAGGCTTGCATTATCAGCTTTCCAAACTGGCGGCGGGCGACTGCTCGGCGGCGATGGCCAAGACCTATGACGTCGAAGTCTGGATTCCAAGCATGGGGATATATAAGGAAGTGAGTAGCATATCTAATGCTTTGGATTATCAAGCTAGGCGCGGCCAGGTGAAGTATAGGGATGAGGAGGGCGGTAAGAATGAATTTGCTCATACCCTCAACGCCTCCGGCCTCGCTACCAGCCGCCTATTCCCAGCCATCTTGGAACAGTTCCAGCAAGCGGACGGCTCGGTCATCATTCCCGAAGCCTTACACCGATATCTGCCGCAAGGCCTCACTGTCCTCAAGCCTAAGCGCTAATCCATGAATCGCCGCATACTGTCCACCATCCTATTTTCCTTAGTTGTTATCTCCGTCCCTATTTTAACCGGAGCCTCCTTTGACCCGGAGTATCCGCGCATCGCCAACTATTTCCTCAGTTGGAAACTTACTGAAGCAGATGCCGAGGCGCTCGCCAAATGGGATGTCATAATCCTGGATATGGAGGTATCGGAAAATAGCCCGGACGAACTAGCCTTGATCAAGGAGAAAAATCCTGATATCAAGATTCTCGCCTATATCGCTTCCCAGGAGATATATAGCCAACCGGAGAACTATCGCGATGATAATCTCAGGCGCCGTTTCCTGGCCGGTATCGATGAGAGCTGGTGGCTGCGGGATAGCGCTGGGAACAAGATATCGCATTGGTCCGGTACATATATGTTCAATATGAGTACCGATTTCCATAGTTATCTGGCAGATTTCATTGAGCAGGACATATATGGCAGTGGCCATTTCGACGGCGTCTTCTTAGACAACCTCTGGGGCAGTGTAAGCTTCGTCAATAGTGGTGATATCGATATTGATAATGACGGCGCCAAGGAAACGGCGGCGGAGATTGACCAGACTTGGCGTGAAGGGATGAATGAAACAATATCGCAGCTCAGGGATTTTTTGCCATCTAGCTTCATTATTATTGGCAACGGCCAGATTCATTTCGACTACCAGTCTAAACTTAACGGCATGATGCTTGAAGGATTCCCCTCGGCTTGGGAAAACGGCGGTACTTGGGCTGGATCCATGCAATCATATATCAAGCTGAGCGGCTATAACCGCCTACCTCAAGTGGCGGTGATAAACGCGCATGATAATAACAGCGCTAATTACCAGAAGATGCGCTTCGGGCTAGGTAGTACGCTGCTGGGCGATGGATACTATAGTTTCGATTTTGATGTTACAAACCATAGTCAAACCTGGTGGTATGATGAGTATGAGGCCAACCTTGGCCAGCCAATATCCGCCCCCTTTAATCTCCTATCATCCGATCGATATTCCTGGCAAACTGGCCTCTGGCGTCGAGATTTTAATAATGGCATCGTGTTGGTCAATTCTAGTGATAAGGAGCAACGGTTCCTGTTTAAAAACGAAGAATTTGAAAAGCTCAAAGGGACGCAGGATCTCCAAGTAAATGACGGGACTATCATCAATTGGGTATCCCTAGCCCCTAAGGATGGCCTGATATTATACAAGCGGCAGACGGAAATACGGGGAGCGAGTTATCGTAACGGTTATTTCGCCAGGATATTTGATACCAAGGGTGACCAGCCACGTAACGGTTTCTTTGCCTATCAAGCTGCCTATCCCGCGGGTAGTCGGATTCTACAGCAAGACGGTTTATCACTATACGCCTATGAAGGCGCGGTCGTGCTTGGCGATAGTGTTAAGACTATCGCTTCCTTCCGACCTTTCGGGGAGTTCGATGGAGAGATAGGTATAGCTTTGGCGGATATAAGCGGTGACGGCCAGGCGGAGATCATCACTGGCGCGGGTCCGGGCGGCGGTCCCCATGTACGGATCTTTTCCCAGAGCGGCCAAGTTCTCGGCAGTTTCTTCGCCTATGATAAGAACTTCCGCGGTGGGGTAAGTGTCGCCGCTGGCGACCTTAATGGTGACGGCCAGGCAGAGATCATCACTGGCGCGGGTCCGGGCGGCGGTCCCCATGTACGGATCTTTTCCCAGAGCGGCCAAGTTCTCGGCAGTTTCTTCGCCTATGATAAGAACTTCCGCGGTGGGGTGAATGTTGGCTATGGCTATATCGTCGGGGAAGAGAGTCCGCGCATCTTCGCTTTTAGCAGCAGCTTCTAAGTTATATCCATAATTTCAAATATATGAGGATGACAAGATCAATCAAGCGCTGGTGGCAGGGAAGACAACAGAGCCGCTATCTCCGCAGCCGTCTCCACCTGGTAATGGACGTGGCTATGCTCGCCCTAGTGGTCGTCATGCTAGGCTTGCTCGCCTATGCCTTCTTCTGGCGGCCAGAAACAATCGGCCTTCCTCCAATCGGCAATAACGGCGAGCCGACGGTCGAACCGCACTTCGACCAATCGGATTTGCCGCTTGATTTGGAAGTGTCTTTGTCTCCGGCTAAGGAAGGGAAGTATCGGGTGGAAATAGGGTATGAGAATGCTTTTGACCGCGATTTGGAGAACGTGCGCCTATCACTTGGAACGGAAGGTAATGCCAAATTGCGGCGCTTCGACATCATATCAAGCAGTACCAATTGGCAGGACGAGGGTGATTACATATTGGTTGATAAGATAGCCTCCGGTGAGAAGGGGAAGATCGAGATCGACGTCGAGTTCGCGAGCCTGGCCAAGCAATTGGTAATCAAGGTCTCTTCCGGCTATGCCTCCGGTTCCCAGACAGCTAGTGAATCTTTCGCTTCGAATCAGCTAATCGTTCCCGCCTCTATCAACTTAGTTGTTGACGCATATTATTACACTAGCCAGGGTGACCAGATTGGCATCGGCCCTATCCCGCCGATGGTGGGCTTGCCCACGAGTTATTGGATATTGCTAGACCTTTCTAGCAGCAATGGTGATCTCAAGGATTTCGCTTTGGCGTCCACCCTGCCAGTTGGTGTCAAGTTCACCGGTAATCGCACCCTGACTAAAGGCGAGATGAACTATAACGAAGGAGCCCGGCAGATAATCTGGAAGGTCAGCACTGTCGAAGATGGTGAGAAGATAAGCGGCGGTTTCGAGGTGGAAATCACGCCAATCGAATCTCAAGTCGGCCAAACGATCGTCTTGGTCGAAAAGACGGCCTATAGTGCTTCTGATGGCCTCTCAGGCAGTCTAATAACCGGATCAGCGGGCAAGATAGATACTAGATTAGAAAAAGATAGTCTCGCTGCTTCGGACGGGAAAGTGATAAGATAGGTATGGTGATATCATTGCTCAAGAAGCTCCGTAAGCCGGACTACGAACCTCTTAACCGTATCGAGATAATCGCGGCTAATCTCATCGGTAATTTCCGCTACCTCAGTTCCATCCAACCGCAAGCGACTATCATTCCAGTCTTGAAGTCTAATGCGTATGGGCACGGTTTAGCGCCGGTCTGTCGCATCCTGGAAAAAGCGGGGGCTAAGATGGTAGCGGTGGACTCCTTCCCGGAAGCGCAAATCGCTAGCCGCTATTTTTCCGGGCGCATCCTGATACTAGGCGAGATGCCCGAGAAAGCATATCGCTATGCTCGTTCTTCTCGCTTGGAATTCTGCGTATATAATGCGGACACTTTGCGAGCGATAGCTAGGTATCGTCCCGGTGCCGCTGTTCACCTTTTCAGCAATACTGGCATGAACCGCGAAGGCATCCAGGATATGGAAGCGTTCATTGATCAGAATAGGGAAGCTCTTTCGCAGTTGAAGGTGCGTGGCCTCTGCTCGCATCTGGCGGCGGCGGAAGAGTTGGACAGTCCCATTACCGCGCGTCAGAGAGATAAATTTTTCAAGGATCTCCAGATATTGCAGGCACACGGGTTGGAACCGGACACCGTCCATCTGGGCAATAGCGCGGGGATATTCGCCTTTGATGATCCGCGCCTGACCGCTTTCCGAGCCGGGCTTGCCTTCTATGGCTACAGCCCGTTTGAGGCCGGCCATCCGCAAACAAGCAGAGTAGGGAAGCTTAAGCCGGCTTTGCGCCTGGTTTCGAAGATAGTGTCAGTGCAAGACTTGTTGCCAGGCGATCCGGTGTCATATAACGGACGTTTCGTGGCTAAGGTAGCCGGACGTAGCGCCGTGATACCTTTTGGTTATTATGAAGGTCTTGATAGGTCGTTATCCAACCAAGCGGTGTTGAGGATGAAAGAGGGCGGGGAAGCCGTTCCTATCGCCGGCAATGTTTGCATGAATCTCTGTTGCTTGGATATCGGTCAGAAAGAGGTGGAGATTGGGGAAGAGGTGGAAGTGATAAGTGCGGAGAAGGAAGCAACAAATAGTATTGATAATTTATCTAAAATAAGCAAAAAGATACCGTATGAGACCCTGGTGGCCCTGCGGGATAACATTAGGAGGGAAGTGATATGGCCATAATGAGAGGGAAGAGCTTTAAGCCGCGGCGGATAAAGGTAAGGCATGACTATAATTCCAAGAATCTGACTAATCCGTTCTTCCGTAGCCGTCGCAAGAGCAAGCAAGTCGTTCCCGAAAAGAAAACTAAAGGACGTAAGCCTAAGGGATCTAAGCGCCGTATCTGGCTTTGGTTTTTCGTTATTGCTGTCCCGTTAGCCGCTTTAGTCTGGCTGCTTTTCTATTCTCCGGTCTTTTTGATCAAGCGGGTCGAAGTCAAAGGGCTACAGCGCATCTCGCCAGAAGCTGTTTCCGCTAAAGTTCAGGAATACATTGACGGTCACCCCAACCTTATTCGGCTTGATGCTAAAGAGCTCTCTGTTCAGGTCAATGAAGGCTTCAACTTTGAAGCAATCAAGGCGATCAAGAAATGGCCGAGTACGGTCAGTCTGCAGATAGATGAACGGCGGGTTGGGTTCATCCTAAACGATAGCGATGGCCAGCAATACCTGGCTGATTCGCAAGGCCATGTCATCAGCGGATTCAGTTTGAGCGAAGAAGAAAAGGCTTCCTACCTCACTATCAGCAACTGGGGTAGCCAGCTTCTCGCTTCTTCAGATGGGATTGATATCGAAACGGACACCCTTAGCTTTATCTTCCAGCTATATGGTATAATGAAAGATACGTATGAGATAGAAGGAATATGGGTGGATGATGAAGCGAACAAGGTGACGGCTAAGCTAAAGGATTTTCCGCCCGCCTACTTCAACGTCAGCCTAGCGCCGGAGAGCCAACTGGAGAACTTGTTGCTAGTCAGGAGCGAAGTAGAGGCTAAAGAAGAAGGAGGTTTCGCGAAACTCAGCTATGTCGACCTCAGATACGATAATTTAGTGTATTATAAATAACGAAATATGAACTCAGAAGGGCTATTCAAATTCGTATTCGCCATCGGCATCCTGTTATTCTGCTTGCTGGCTATCGGCGTATGTTTCCTAATCATAAAGATTATTCTCATGTTCATGCCACAGGTGCATTTCATGGGATTGGTGATAGGATATTAGATAAGGCCTTGCCTTATCTTTTATCTATGATATAATTGAGTGTAAGAGTAATTATACTCAGTTATATATTTAAAGATTTTAGCCCAATATGCCTGATTCCACCCCTAACCTGCCCCTTTTAGATGATTTTCTCCTCAATCTCAAGGTGAATAACTATTCCTTGGAAACCATCTATAACTATGAACGTGACCTCAAGGTCTTCGAGGATTTTTTGACGGAAAACGGTCTGGAGTTCTCCCGTCTCACTAAGCGCGACTTGTTGAACTACAAGGCCATGCTTACCTCAATCGACCGCAAGACAGCGATAAACAAGGCGGAGGCTCAAGTAAAGCTTAACGCTTATTCGATAAACCGCATGCTATCGGTCCTGCGCAGCTATTTCAAATACTTGATTGAGATGGACTTCCCTGTCCCTTTGCCACCGGATGTGATAAAGATGATAAAGACGGTCAAAAAAAAGGCTCAAGTAGCTGAGTTGACAGAATTTATAAAAATCATTGAATTCCCCTCCCAGTTCGAATCCAAGCCGCAGATAGCTTTGCGCAACCGCGCTATCATGGAAGTCCTCTTTTCTACCGGCCTGCGCATTTCTGAGCTCGTTAACCTGAAGGTGACCCAGATTGATAAGGAAGGCCGCATCTTCGTTCTAGGCAAGGGCAAGAAGGAACGCTTCGTCTATCTCACCCCGCGGGCTAACAAGCATCTGCGAGCCTATCTAGACATCCGTACCGATGATTCCCCCTATGCCTTCATTCCCTATCGCGGCAGCAATGCGGATGATAAGGATAGGAAGATATCGCCCAACTACGTAGAGAGTAAGATCAAACAGTATCGTGAGCTGCTCGATATCAACTTACCCATATCACCTCACTCCCTGCGCCATGGTTTCGCTACCTATCTGGCCGAGTCCGGCGCTAACGCGGCGGCCATCCAGGTCCTGCTCGGCCATGAATCGCTCGATACTACCACCCGCTACGTCCACGCTTCTGATCTCTATGCCCAGAAGGCGCATAAGCAGTTCCATCCATTAAAGGATTGAGCTATTATCTTTATTTCTAAAAAACTATTCCCTGCTCAGGAATAGTTTTTTAAATCTATAGTTTTTTTAATCCCCTTAGTCTTTATGGCAGGTATTCTAACGGATTGACTGGGATGCCGTTCTTGCGGACTTCAAAGTGGAGATGAGGTCCGGTGACGAAGGGACCGGAGCCGATGCCGCCTGGCATACCGCCCGTCTTCCCTATTACCTGTCCTTTGACGACATAATCATCTTGCTTTACGTTCACGGCGGAAACGTGGCCGTATACGGTAGAGATATTATCCGCGTGGATAATCATGATATAGGCGTAGTTGCTGGTCCCATCGAATTTTACCTTGGCGACATAGCCATCAGCGGCCGCCTTGAGCGTAGTTCCCTGCTTAGCGCGGATATCAATAGCTGAATGTTCACCGATGATGTTGCGGTATGGATATTCTGGGTCGTGGAAGGTGGAGGTGATCGTATTTTTAGTTACTGGCCAAGCTAGGGTGCTGTCACCGCTTTCCAGTTTGTCTTTCTGGCTGGCGGCCAGCTTTTGGCGGATGGTGGTCTCAAGGGAGGTTATTTCCGCCTCTACCTGCGCCTGTTCCCGTTTGGCCTTGGCTAGTAAGGATTGATACTCGGCTTCGGATTCCCGGGTCTCTTCCAGGATGAAGGCTTTATTGCCTTGCTCGTATTCCAAGTTGGCCTTCTTCTCTTCCAGCGATTTATTGAGTTCGACGAGCTGTTTCCGCTTATCATTTAGGTCAGCCTTCTTGCCATCCATGGCTAGCTTGTTTTCCTTGAGCTTATCAACGCTCTTATTTACTTCTTCATTGGTATTCTCCAAGTATTTTATCTGGGCGAGGAATTCTGAGAGCGAATCGTTTAGCAGGAGTGCTTCGAGCGGGCTGACCTGGTTCTGCTTGTATACCATCTTGAGCAAGGTAGCCATATGATCCATCTCCTGTTCTATTTCCTGGTTGATATTGTTTATCTCTATCTCCGTCTTCCTTATCTCCAGATCTGTCTGGGTAATTTCTAACTTAGCGCTTTCGATTTCGATTTCGGCTTTGGCAATCCGGCTTTCCAGAATGGAGAGCTGGCTGCTTAGAGTGGCTTTCTCGTTCTGTTTCTGGGCGATTGCCTCCTTATATGCCTTCTGCCGTTCCTGCAATTCATTTATCTGCTGTTTTTGGTTCTTGATCTGGGCATTGAGGTTATCGATTTCTTGGTTTAGGATGGGGTCGAGCGTCGTGTCGCCAAACGCCAAAAAGCCGCCACCTAAGCTGAGGGTAACGATCATGATGCTAACAAGTAGCATGCGCCGGCTTTTTCTGTCTATGCCCATATATTCTTTTCTTTCTCTATCATACCACCTTTTTCGATTCTTGTACACAAATTGTGAGCGCCTGGGCAAGTCGTTTGAGGGATTCTTCCCGGCCGAGTGCCCAGGCCGACTCGAAGGGTCCTGGACTGTTTTTCTGGCCGGTGAGCGCCACGCGCAGAGGCCAGAGATAGTCACCATTCTTTCCTTCTTTTTCTTTTATATAGGCAAAAATCTTTTCTTCTAGACCCTCCTTTGTCCACTCTTTTTCCGCTGTGTCGATGAGAATCTTTTGCATCTCTTCCAGCTTCTGCCATATCTCTTCCCTGGTCAATGATTTCCACAATAATAGTTCAGGGGCGTAGTCGGGCTGGGCGCTTAAGTATGACTGCACCAAGGGGCCGATATCGCTGAGAGTGACCAGTCTGTCTTGGGCTAAGGCGACGATCCTTTCCAAATTTTCTCGAGTGATGGGCTTGTCTCGCAAAAGATTGTGCCAATTATCGCCTTTCTTGGCGATGAGGCCGGCCTTCTCAAGGTGTGGCAGGAGCAGGTCGGTAAGTTCCGCGATATTTTTCTGACGGATATAGTGTCCATTGAAGAAATCCAGTTTGTCGGTGTCGAAAATAGCCGGATTAGCACCGATGCCTTCGACGTCGAAGATCTTAGTCAGTTCTCCGAGCGAATATATCTCTTGGTCGCCTTTCGGATGCCAGCCGAGCAGGGCGCAAAAATTGAGCAGCGCTTCCGGCAGATATCCTTTCTCCAGATATTCTTCCACGAAGACGTCACCCTGACGTTTGGATAGTTTGCCGCCCGTCTTGTTTAGTAGCAGCGGCATATGGATGTATAGCGGTTCCTTCCAACCGAAGGCGCGGAAGAGGAGGATGTTCTTAGGGAGCGAGGGCAACCATTCGCTGCCGCGGGTGACATGCGATATCTTCATCAGATGATCGTCGACGATAGCAGCGAAGTGGTAGGTGGGGACGCCGTTGGACTTGATGAGTACTTGATCGTCTAGTTCTTTAGCTTGGAAGACAATCTCGCCGCGGATCTCGTCCCTTACCCGCACTTCCCCGTCCTCCGGCATGGCTTGGCGGATGACATATGGCTCGTTAGCGGATAGCTTAGCTTCGATTTCCTCAGGCGAGAGATTACGGCAATGGCGGTCATATTTTGGGGCCTGCTTGTTAGCTTCCTGTTCCGCCCTCATTTCCTCCAGCCTCTGGGCCGTGCAGAAACAACGGTATGCCTTCCCTTTAGCTAGGAGTTCTTCTTGATATTCGCGGTATATATCCAAGCGTTCGGTCTGGATGTACGGGCCGTATGGTCCGCCGATATGTGGTCCTTCGTCGAACTCGATTCCTAGCCGCTCGAATATCTCGATGAGCTTGTCCTGAGCGCCTTCCACTTCGCGCTTCTCATCCGTGTCTTCGATGCGCAAGATGAATTTGCCGCCCAGTCGCTTGGCTAAGAGGTACCCGAAGAGGGCGCTTCGGAGATTGCCGACGTGCAGGAAACCGGTGGGTGAAGGCGCTAGGCGTAGCCTGATATCATTTTCCATATGTTTCTAGATAGTTTTTGAATAATTTGAGGAATTTCTCGGAAGCGGGGCGGCGGATAGGGTGGATCTTTTCCAGAGCTTCTTCTGCCCTTATCCATGTCCAGCTCTGATGGTCCCAATAGTTGATGCTTATTTCTTCCTCCTTGCTCGTTAGGTGGGCGATAGCCAAGCCTTGGCTTTGGCCCTTATAGCCGCGTTTCTTTAGCTTACGGTTCCCTCTTATATACCTATATACCTCAGGGAAAGTCTTGTCCACTTCAATCTCTATCCCTAACTCTTCCTTCATTTCTCGCCGAGCGGCCTGCTCTAAGCTCTCGCCTTCGGTGCCACCCTGGGGTAGTTGCCAGTGACCGTCTTCATCACTGCGTTCGACTAGCAGGATGTATGGCTGTCCTTGCTCTATCTTATATATCATTACCGCGACGTTGGGGCGGTATCGCAACGGGTATATGAAACTATCAATGATATCCTTATAGGTAAATACTATTGTGGCATTGAAGATGCGGCGTAGGCGTCGGGGTTGCTTGGCTAAACGCCAGAGCCACTCGATGCCCATCTTCCTGATAGCTAGCGGGGCGCGCTTGATTTTGTTGGTGATAAAATCAAAGGAACCGCCGACTCCGAGTGCTAGCCTGAGACCAGGGATCTGGCGGTAGTGATGGAAGGCGAGTTTTTCTTGCCAAGGCGAGCCGAGCGTTATAAACAGGATGTCAGGCCGGAAAGAGATTATCTTAGCTAGATTTTCCGGCGAGAGATCGTTCTTCCTTTCCATGGCTAGTTCCTGATGTTTTAGATCGGGGAATATCCGTTCGAGTGCCTTAGCGATGTCTTGGCCGCGGGAAAGGCCATCCTGCCAGCAAACTACCGTGACCCTTAGCTTGCGCGCCTGGGCTTGTTGCAGGAGGAAGCGGGTCATGTCGGCGCCGGTGAAGCGATGGAGCCTCGTTCCCTTGTTCCAGGCGGCCACCTTGAGGCCGAAACCGTCAGCGGGAGCGAGGTCGGCTTGGTTGAGAATATGAAAAAGCTCTTCGTCTTTCTGGGCGGCGAGGATGATCTCCGGATTGGGAGTAGCGATGAAGCGTGGGGCATCTTCTTCCAGCCACTGTTGCAGGAGTGACTGGATCTTTTTGGGGGAGAGCCGTGAGACGCGGATACCGAGAATGTTAACCATATTTATTGCTTCTATTGTATTACATCTATCGTCGCCAGTCAAAAGAATATCAATAAAATATTGACATATTTCAAAGGAATGCTATAATTTACTAGCAATTGTAAGATCAGAGATGGATGGGATGCGCTTTTCGCTGGTCTGGTCGGGACCTTACTGCGCGCATTTCCGTCCGTCTCTTTACAAAAAAATAACTAGACAAGTCAAGACACACGCTAGAAAGCACGTCCTTGGTCGGACCTATATAGTGTCGTCGCTTGTCTTAGCCGCCTAGACCGGAAATTCGGGTATCCATAATGGGTACTTTGAAGATCCAATGGAGTCAGGCGGCTTTTTCTTTTCCTGGCTCCTCGCTTGTGATATAATATTAGGGTAAGAAATAATCTCATCATATGGCCAATTTCAATAAGGTTTCCGACAAGATCGGAGTGATAAAGATCGATAATCCGCGGACCGAAAATGCTCTGGAGTGGATAAATGTCATCCATCCGGGCAAGAAGGAGATCGATTATCTGCGTAAACGTTTCAATTTCGACTTGTCCCATCTGCGCGCTTCGATGTCCAACGTTTCCGCCCAGCGTCCCATTATCAGCCAGCACGACGGCTATTTCTTCCTCATCTTCCACTTCCCCACTTTCAGTGGCAACCGCGTGGTGTCGGGCGAGATCGAATTTTTCCTGGGGCATGGATACCTGGTTAGTTTGCATAATGATAACCTGGGCGCGCTAACGGACTTTTTCAACTATTGCAAGAAGAATACCGATGACTTGCTTTCATATGATGTGGAATCTTCCGCCATCTTGCTGTATGAAATCCTGAATCGCTTGATCAAGGAAGTATATGCCTTGCTCGACCGTAATAGCCTCAATATTAACCAAGTGGAAGAGACCATCTTCGCCAAGGAGCAGAAGAAGGCGGTAGCGCAGATATTGGATCTGCGGCGCAATGTGGTCAATATCCGTAAGATCATGCAGAATCACAAGAATGTGCTGCAGAAGTTGATGGATATGGAAAGTAGCCTGGTGCCGCGGGAGATTATGCGGAAGCACTACGCCGAATTGGTGGACCATTCCAAGCGTATCTGGGAAATACTGGAGAATCAGAAGGACATGATCGAAATCTTCAACTCTACCAACGAATCCCTGCTCAACGACCAGATGAACATGGTCATGAAGACCCTGACTATTTTTTCGGTCATCGTGTATCCGCTTTCCCTGATGGCGGGCATCTTCGGGATGAATGCCCGATATATGCCCATCGTCGAAGGACGCAATGGTTTCTGGATAATACTAGGCATCATGACACTCGGATCGACGTTCATGCTCATATTCTTCGCCAGAAAGAAGTGGCTATAGCTTGATCGGTTCTGATTAGGGGCGACGTAACAGTCGCTCCTTTTTATAACTAGCTTATTTTCTCCCTATTATCATTGACAATATTCGTATTTTTTGCTATATTTATATGAACTCATAATTGTATGAAA
>CAZSAA010000010.1:0-25892 GCA_964604915.1 uncultured Gammaproteobacteria bacterium | reverse complement strand
ACCAGAAACAGGATCAAGCTGGCAAAGATGGTCATGATGATGTCCGGATTGGAAGCGGGACTGAAAGGCAGGGGACGAATAAGGGAACTGAAGCCGAGAATCCAAAAAATGTTGAAGATATTGGAACCGACCACGTTGCCGATAGCAATATCCGGCTGTTTCTTGTAGGCAGCAATGGCCGAAGTGGCTAATTCCGGCAAAGAGGTCCCTATCGCCACCACGGTCAGGCCAATCAGGGACTGGCTGACATTAAACATAGTCGCGATCTTCACCGCTCCCTCCACTATCCACTCTCCGCCTAACACCAACCCTATCAACCCCAAGAGAATATAGGCAGCCGCGCGCCAACCCGGCATCTCCTTGACCTTCTCGGTGTTTGCGTCATTAGAAACTTTGGCGATGCCGAAGGTATAATAAAGGAAGATAATGAAAAATGACAGAAGAACAAACCCGTCTATCCTAGTCAACCCGGAAAAACCAGCGCCATCAATCAAAGCATCGTTAGCCATCACTCCCACCAGGAGAGCCGCCAACAGACAAAGGGGAATTTCCTTCCAGACGGTGCTCTTTTTGGAAACGAGCGGGTATATGGCGGCTGAGACACCGAGGATGAGGAGAATGTTGGCGATGTTGCTGCCCAAGATGTTGCCTATCGCAATATCCGTGTTCCCCTCGGCACTCGCAAAGACGTTAACCACAAATTCCGGCGCTGAAGTGCCGAAAGATACGATGGTCAAGCCGATAACTAGAGAAGATACTTTCAATTTTTTGGCAATAGAAGAAGCGCCATCAACCAGCAAATCGGCGCCTTTGATAAGGAGGAAGAAGCCGATGACAAATAGTACATAGGTGAGCATAACTAACAGCTTAGGTTAAATAGTTTATATAGTTACCAATATTATAGCTTCCCTTTCAGGAAAAAGGAAGCATAGACTAGTATTCTTGGCTATAAAAAAACAGCCGCCAGCCATAAGAGGTGAGCTGTTTTTAGCTATCTTGGGATTCCTATATAATATACGTAAAAAGGAGCTCCTAGTTACACCTCATATTGAATAATCCTGGCATATCGGATAAGATGAAAACACGCCTCCATAGTTTAATGGATAGAACGCGAGCTTCCGGAGCTTGTAATGAGGGTTCGATTCCCCCTGGGGGCACCAAAAAAACCATCTTTGTAGATGGTTTTTAAAAATCTGGCTAATAGGACGTCAAAACTGAATCAACATCGGCCGGTTACTTTCGCAAGAGATTACCGTTGTCCTCTGGACGTCTGGTCCTCCGATTAAATTGAAGGTCATAATGACTTTCGCCATGGCATACCTTTCCAACGCCTTATACGAACTATGTTCCCCGATCTCACCACCGAATTCCCGAAAGCGGATATTTATAAATATGCTTCCATTGGGACCAGCCCATCGCGGTTCATCGTGAATCGTTAACTCCGGAGTTTCTATTTCTATCGATACTTTTTCTAACCGTGGCTGATCAAAAGTTATATAAAACTCATAGAAGCAGGAACCCAAGCCATCGTCCTTTTCGCAAGAGGCAAGGATAAAGACGCAAAGGAAAAAAAATATTTTCTTCATTTTTTTATTATTTGGTTAATTTTTAATGTTCTTTTTAACGTATTACGTTATCACATAACACAACCTTTGTCAATAGACACGGAACCCAGTTCAATAAGTAAGTGCAACACTTTGATATAATCAAGGTGTATGAACTATCAACACATAACAATCGAGGAGCGAGAAAAGATTCAATTAATGCTTTGGCAGAAGCAATCAATTAGAGCCATAGCTAAGGAACTAGATAGAAGCCCCTCATCAATATCTAGGGAAATAAAATCAATCTTGATATTAAACAACCGATACTCTCGGCATTCTATATACTTGCCCCCGCCTTCTATGATTAGCCCGAAAAAAATGTTAAAATATCTAAGACAATAATAACCCTATGCTTGAAAAATTTTTAAAGAACATCGGACTAAATGACAAAGAAATATCCATTTATCTGGAATTATTAAAGGTCGAAAGTGATTCGGCTCTTGATTTGTCAAAAAAAACTGGCATTCTTAGGACATCAATTTACCCCATTATCGAATCCTTGGAAGAAAAAAATTTGGTTTCTCGGATACAAAAGGGGAAAAAGATAAATTTTCAAGCTGAGGCCCCAGAACGTATCGGCGCCTATATCGAATCGCAAAGAATTAAACTGGAAGAACAATTACGCCTGGCCGATGATTTTATTCCCCAATTAAAAAGCATTTCACGACAAACGGGAGAGAAACCTATAGTTAAGATTTACGAGGGACGTGAAGGGATATTTAAGGCTAACGAAGAATCTTTCGGTTACGGGGGCACTAGCGAAGGCGATGTGGTTTATTTCATCTACCCCTACGATCTCTTGGAAGAACTTTTCTCCGAGCAAGAAATGCAAAAATCAAGAGCACAAAGAACCGGACGCCATATCCGGTCAGAGGCAATATATACCTATTCCAAGGGAGAACGCCAAATAAGCCAAGATTCAGTCAGGCTAAGGATTGATGGCGACAAATATCCGATAAAATGTGACATTAGTATTTTCAAGGATGTTATCAGGATTAACACTTTGAGCAAATCGCTCTCATCCCTGGTAATCAAAAGCCAGGATATCGCCGATACTCTCAAATCATTATTCCGGATGGTTTTTGAAGCCGGGAAGAAGTAATCAAAATTTAAAAATAAGGCCGCACTTAGTGGCGGCCTCTTTTTTAGTTTAGACTTTTTCTACGGCGAAACCTAGTTTCGCGCAGACAAACAAAATCAAGTTTGAGAATCAAGTGTTCGTCGTTTGTAGAAAACAATCTTCATGTCTCCCATTTTTTCTTTATTTTTTAGTTTGACGTTCCCCAACGCGCTGCCACTTGGACCAAGAACCCTCTAGGGGCAGCAGCAGCGTTCCTGGAACGCTGCTGCCACGCAGTTTCAGTCTTGCATGGTTCAGTTATTGGGTGTGCGGCCATATTAGCATATAAGATATTATGTGTCAATAGATTTTTAATATTGTCATATATTTATAACATCGTTATTTAATATATTTCTGTATTATTAGCAATCTTATATCAATTTTTTTAACTATTGTCATATAGTTATCCACAGATTTTTAAATCTAGCTGCTATTTTTACTCTTTTTATTGAATTAGCCATTATTTATTCTACACATTTATTTATTAAAACACCAATAAAAATACCTATTTTATTGGTGTTTTAATAAAACTGACAAAAGATATTGACAAAAAAATAAAGTAGATATATAATAGAAAATCAACCTAAAAAAGAGGTTGCAACCAGCTCTTTCAAAAACGCTTAATGTAAAATGCTATGAAAAAATGCCGCAGCAAAAATGACCTGTGCCGTTTAGCTGATCAGCTTTTGAAAAAAAGTGGATATGCGGAAAACGGAGCCAGTTTGCGCGAACAGTCAAAAAAGCAAGGTTTCTTCGAAACTAAAACTGTTATTAAGACCCCGATGGGAAACCGTCGCTAATCTAGGCAATCCAGTTATTGAATGATACGAAAATTTCTGAGTAATATAAGATGTTCGTCAGACTTAGCGGCTACCAAACGGCTCGCGAAATCGTGGAACAAAACGGACGGCTATATTTCGAGGTCGCGGAAACGGGGCATTGCAGTATTTGCCAGTCACGGATCGAATTCATATATGGTGTAGTCAACCGCAAGCAATTGCCGGCAGACTACGCATATTTGAACGATCGGTACCCACGAGACGGAAGAACCCTTTGGGCCGGACTAGAGAAACCCAAGCCAGAGATGGACGAGGAAGAAATCAAAGATTTCTTTCGAGAAATTCTCGAGCTCCCGATTCTCTAATCACCGTTAGCCGGAAAAATCCAAACAAGGGCAGTTGAATAGCAGTAAGCTAGCCCGCTGGTTCTAGACGCTCTTCTGGATTGGCCAGTGGCATGAGCGTAGTGTTTTGTCCCCATTTGCCACCGCAGCAAAAGGAGAGCCCAGAGAAAGCAGAGTCTCACGGGGCACGGGAAGAAATTAATTTCTCTTCCCATCCATTGCAAGATGCATGTCTTGCCTGATGAGTCCGAAAGGACGAAATGGATCGAATATTAACAATAAAATAACATAGACCATGAAAAAATCGTTATTTCTCTTGATTTTAGTTTCTTTACTGTCTTCTTGCTCTGATTTCGTGGCGGATAACAAATTTGAGGTTACCGGAATTGTCAAAAGCCTTAATGTCAGTAATACTCTCCGTCTTGATTTTACTGACGGCCGGCACTTCTATTTAAAGGAAATGCCAAACTGTCAGGTTGACCAGGGATCGGAGATCAGGATATTTTGTCACCGTCTTCCGGCGGCCTATAACTATCGAGTCGTTATTGATTCGTTTGCAGTTATCAAGCCGACACCTAAAACCCAACCGCACCCTTAAACTATGAAAGGAACTGGGACGGTAGAATATTAATGAAAGCCGTTCCACCCTTTTTATCTATCAAAGATCGATTAACCGTCAATTAACTGTTATGGAAATCGAAGAAGTAAAAAGCGTCTTATCAGGTCTAATCGGGCAAAAAGACTTTGAAATCATCGATGGCCCCGTACCAGGCGTATTAGGCTGTTTCGTGTTCGATACTCCGATGCCATGGATAATAGACATGTCAAATTTCGCCATCCCTTTTCTGATTGGAATAAAAACTGAAAAAGGTAATCTAGCCATTCTCTACTTCATGACTATAGAAAATTATGAAGTTAGGACTTGGCCAGTGAAAATCGATGGGGACACCTTGACCTGCCGCGGACATATTGTCACGCCGGAAGACGAAGAGTCGAACATAAAAAAGGAAAAATATGATTTGATTCCAATCGGAACGGAGATGGAAATTATCTATAATGACCATACCAGAAAAGGAATGCTAAGAATCGTTTAAATTTCCTTAGCCTAAGGATATTGAAATTCCTGAAAAATTTCAAAAGGATAACGAACGAGCCTAAAAGTAAAGTCGTTCTCAGATTTTTCCCCCGATGGAAATATTGAAATTGGAGCCGTTTTCCGCCTTTACCACCGGCGTTCCGGAGATCCCTGCGCTAGTCCAAGAATATTTGGATGCCGCGGATATCTTGACGGGTCAAAATTTCAGGTTAGTAAACGACGGAAAAGGCGAAAACACTGGAGACGGCATGAGTTATTATAATCGTCTGCGCATCTTCTACAAAGAGGAGTCTAAGCCGATTTTTGACTCTGGATTCCAGCTCTATCGTCCTGGCTATGCCTTCTCCACTGACCGTTGGGATCTGTGTATAAACGACGTAAAACTTCTGCGTGAAGAAGGTGACACGGCAGTGTACGGATACCAAGACGGGCTGGGTAAGGTGTTTGTCAAAAGATGCCACAAAAATGGCACCGACCACTTAACCAGTTTTGACCTGGCGGCGCGGAGAAAGGCGATTGCAAATCAGGACGAGCCCAAGGATATCAAAAAATTTGAGTCTTGGGTCGGAAGGCAGCTTCCGGAAATAGGTGGCGGTGGCTGGCATTATGGCGCCTACCACGATGATGACATTCAAAGCGTCGTTATCGCCCGCCATTGCAATCGGAGCGTCGATGCAACCCATGATGCTTTCAAAGTATTTGTGTGGAAGAAGGGAGAAGGCGTTGCTGTAAGCGAATTGTATTACACCCACGCTAAAAATTCTTACTACAAATTCTTTACTAACTATTTAAAGGGCCAGGTATCTATTACCGATCACGGGGATATCATTTATAAGGCAAAGTCTGAATTTGGTGACATTACCGTAGAAAAGATATTCTCTGTTTAAGAATAGAGTATAACCGCCCAGTTAGGTACAGGTAATCGTGATGCCTAAAAATCACGAAGGGATAACGAGTACGCCTGAAAGTAAAACTACTCACATAGCCAACTAAACGTTGGCTTTTTTGTTGTGATTTTAATCCTAATGGTCAAAAATAATTAGGAGCCGCTTTTTTAGTTCCCGCGATCCAATCATCCGAAGTTTTCTTTATAAAACTTCAGGACCCGCTTAGGATCATTAAAAACTACCTTGTCTTTATCAAAATATCCGGGCTTAAAATCTTCCGGATTTTCTATCCCCAGCCAATCCATCACGTCTTCACGTTCTTCGTGTTTCGGGTTATTGATGATTTCTATAAGATCATAGTAGCCCCATAAACCGCCGCAATCTTCGGGCGGACAAGCATTTTTACCCGCCACGATTTGCGGATATCTTGATTTTTGATCAAGGCCTAATATCTTTTTCAGCTCTATTCTGTGCGTCCATCCGTCCCCGAAATCATATTCGTAAAATACGGAATCTTTTTCTTTCTTCAGGAATCTATTAATTTCGATTTCCCTCTCGTCCATATCCACTTCCATATCCGGATTAGGCCAAGCGATGTATTTTGTCTGGCCTTTACTGGGGTTACCGATAAAAAATTGATGGAGATGGGAATCGGTCCATCCCATTGCATCCTGAATGGCGACATGCAGGTTAAAAAAAGTATAGTCCTCCGGTACGATAATTTCCCGCCAAATAGGTGGTTTGGCCCCTTGCAAGGAAATTTTTAACCAAAAAGCCCTAATTGATTTTCCCATATATTTATTGATTACCAATAAGATTATCGATGCCTATTTCCACCGACTAGGCAACTGATCGAAGCAGCTTTCAAACACTTCAGACGAAACAAGATCACGATGATTTCGCATGATATAAGGGACGTTTTTTATGCCAGCGCCGGGATAGATGCCAATAACTTTCCCGCCCTTATCGGCAATGGTAACATACTGCTCCTTAGATATATCGATTTCCGCTTCAAGCATACCATAATCAGATACATCACCAATCGCACTATAACCGCTAATCCACCCGCCCAAGCAATCTACGAAATAACCACCCAAGCCACAATCTAAATTGATGCACATGCTTTCATCATTCAGGACATAAACAAGAAAATCAATGTCTTCGGGGATACGGTCATCAGGAGGCGCCCAAACCGTCTTGCTACCCGGTTTTTCAACGGCATCCATCCCTAAATGGATTGTCTTATACCTCCTTACTCCATGAACGCAATTATTCTGGGCAAATATGACCAACCCTATGACACCCAATATAGCGACCCCAATAAGCCAAGGCCTGAATTTTTTAGAAAATAGTTTTCTCATCTTAATCGATTACCTCAAGCGTGCCTACGCTTACAAAATCGCCTTTGCGCGCCTTGATTAATTTATCATAAATTTCATCCCATTTTTCCACTTCGGTGACCGTTATACAGCCAAGGGAACGTGTACCTGTATGTAAATACCTTTCCCCTTCGTGCCCAACCCTAAACCAACTTTTGGCTCGAGACGCTCTATCTTCATAATATCGTCCGCCCGAATGAGGATAGTCGGGCAATTCAAGGTCATACCATCCCTTTGTCCAGGGTGACTCAGAATAATCCGTAACCGCATACTCCTTGCCATCGATAATCAACTTCTTTCTAACGATGGAATATCGCGAACTGATAGACTGTTTATGACCCACTTCCATCAGAAGGAGCGAATTATCACTATCTAAAATAACGGAAGCTTTCTGTCCACGATACGGGCCTTCTAAAATAGTAAAGTATTCGCGCCCATTCTCGACATATTCGGCTCGAACCTTTAGGAAAGCGGGCAGGGAAATCTCATCTCTATTCGACATCCTGACCTTTAGCCAACCATTAGAAACATCGGGGATATACCTTATCGCCTCCGTAACCAATGCTTCAATTGTAACTTCAAAAATAGCAACGGACTTCCCCCAATTCTTCTTAAAACGATTTTCACGAAGCTCGATGCTATAGGTGAATTTTTGCGGATTTACATCATCCGTATCGACCCTTATCGTCTTTTCTATGCTCTTAACATCATTAAATAGTATATCCTTTTCAGTAATGGAGATCTTTGCCTTAACGACAAACGATTTCTGATCCGACGGGAAACTACCTATTTCTTGGTTAAACTCAAAAACCTTCTTAACAGCAATTCTTTTATCTACCCGAAAAATCTTGTCCAACAATTCTATGTCGACGCGGATATCATTACCGACTGATTTACCGGCATATCTTATTTTAGTTAGCTTGAACTGAATTTTCTTGAGCATAATTGACATTGATTATTTCTATTTTTTGAATAGGCGGCTATCAATAGATTCGTATCTTTATAGTTCCTATCTATCCCACATTATATCAAAAAGGTAATGATTGGTCACTGAAACCAACAAAAAAGCTGGCGTAGAGCCAACTTTATTATTGCGGAACGGACGGGACTCGAACCCGCGACCTCCGCCGTGACAGGGCGGCGTTCTAACCAACTGAACTACCGTTCCAAATAAAAAGATTGCTTATATAGCACCTTCAACAGCCAAATCATAGCAAAAAGGCTTTCTCTTGTCAAAAATCCTGTTTTGCCCTATAATTATACTAGAAAACCCTGAGGCTTTCTATTTTTAAATCCCACCATATGAAAACCGAAACAAACCGCCAAATAGATACCGCGACTTTAGAACAGATCAAGAAGGACCTGCTTTCGCGTAAGGAAAAACTACTTGGCAACTTGGCAGAATTGACCAAGAAAGATGACCATGAGCCAGACGATACTTCCGCCAAATTCCCGGACTACGGCGACAAGCCGGATGAGAACGCCCAGGAAATCAGCGACTATACTACCAATATCGCCACCGAGGCTGTTTTGGAAAAGACCTTGGAAGATATCGACAAAGCCCTGGATCGGATCAATAAAGGGACATACGGCGTCTGCAAATATTGCGGCCGCCCGATCGATGAGAAACGCCTTGTCGCCCGTCCCGTCGCCAGCTCTTGCGTTGCTTGCAAGACCGAGCTCCAAGAAAATGACTAAACCGCTTTCAAAGACGAAGATATTAAACGCGGCCCTGATCGGATCAGGCGCCGTGTTTTTTTTCGCTGACCTATATCTCAAAAAAATTGCCATGTCCGGCTACCTGCCGGACTTCCATGTCGGACAATGGCTATCGCTCCAGCTATCTAAGAACGAATATATCGCCTTTTCCTTACCCATCCAGGGAAAATGGCTAGAACTGCTTATCCTCCTTATCATCCTCGGACTATCGGTGGCAACGGTATGGATTGCCTCTTCGAGAAAAAATCGTTTTCAAGCGACCTTAGCTGTCGCCCTTGCCCTCATTGTTTTAGGGGCACTTAGCAACCTCATTGACCGCTTCCGCTATGGCTACGTAATCGATTACATATATATACGTAACCTGATTTCCCTCAATCTGGCCGATGTGCTGATCAGCCTAGCCACGGCGGGGATTATCCTCTATATCTTCGGAAAGAAAAAAGAGGCCTAGCGCCTCTCTTTCATATCCCTATCTCTCGCATCCCCTCTCCTTTATCGATGATAGATACCTTCCGGCTGCTATCTAATATGGGGCCGGCAACGTTCTCTGGCCACTCGATGGCGATGACCGTTTCCTTATCAGCATAATCGTATACGCCGATATTTACCAAATCACTTTCGGTTTGCAGGCGATAGGCATCAATATGGACGAACCGCCTTATCTCCCCCTTCCGCGCCTTATATACTTTCAATATGTTAAAGGTGGGGCTGTTGACTATCCCTTTCACCCCTAGCCCGGCTGCCAAGCCCTTGGAAAAACAGGTCTTGCCCGCCCCTAATTGGCCGGATATAGCTAATATTTCCCCGCCTTGCAAGCGAGCCGCCAAGGCTTTTCCAGCGGTCATGGTTTCCTCTTCGTTGTGCGTGATGATCTTCATACCGCTATTTTACGGGAATCAGGGAGAAAGATAAAGATGTGCCGTTAAGCGGTCTAACCAGCTATTGACAACAACGAAAATACATGATATATTTTGACATCAACTAAATTCCGCTCTTGGCCTTTAGTTGTCTAATGTATATAATATAGGGTGTAGGTGAAGCTAACTAACCAGATAAAGTTATGTTCAGAGAAAATGTAATTAACCGGATAGAAAAAGGCCGCGGCTCATACGAGAACACCGGCTCTTTGCTTGAACATGAATTGATCGGAACGGTGAATGAAAATAAATACAAGGAAGAGGCATATAAGCTTCTTCACCGCGACCAACTTCCCACCAAAGACGACACTCCAGAAGAAAAATTTGAGAAGATGCTCCATGTCAGGGAAATGGCTCGCCAAGAACTGGAAACCGCAGAACAATTAGCCGACCGAAGCAACTACCTGAACTATCGCGACTCCATGGACCTCGTCGAGCAATGCCAGGTCGGTAATCCAGAAAACCCGGCGCGTTTCTTTGCTCACTCGCTACACGAATATATCAGCAACCGCTTCAGTGAAAAATATGTCGTGAAATATTTCACGGCCGCTGGCGGCACCCATCTAGATGTTCTCCATGGCGTAGATTGTTACTTCAAAATATACGACCGTGAAAGCGGACGAGAACTCACTTCTGCCACGGTCGACCTAACGAAGAACCGAAAGAAAACTACCGCCAAGAAAGCCAACGTCCTCTTCTATATCAGCGATGAGCAGGCTGAAAAAATCGACCCGAGCCATGGTAATAAAGAGTTTGATAAAGCTTTCCTTTCAGAGAAGATAGCGGAAATGGGTGAGATGGTAGTCGATGCCTTGTTAGATAATTATAAAAAGAATAGCAACTGAATATATAACCACCCCTGATAACAGGGGCAAAAACGAAAATCAATGGAAGAAGAACTGGAAGGGCCATTCAAATGGCCCTGGTCTGTCTGCCGGCGCCGATGCGTCTATTGTGGCAATGTCAAAGAGATCGATTGGGAAACCGCCCAACATTATCTTAAAGCCATGGCCGCACTCGGCAATGCGCCGGAAATACCACTTTCTCCGATTAACCTCAAGGATTATTATTTTGAGGTCAGCTACTGCAATAGTTGCGGACCAAAAGAGGAAGTGGGAGTAAGGTTGAGAGAAATAAAGAGAGCTGAGCTATAATAGCCAGCTCTTTTTTCTTGGAACAAAGTCAAGCAACAAAAAACAACCCCTTGCAGGGTCGTTTGGTGGGCGCACAAGGATTCGAACCCTGGACCCCTTCGGTGTAAACGAAGTGCTCTAACCAGCTGAGCTATGCGCCCTATCTGTGCCGAGGACAGGACTTGAACCTGCAAGGGATTGCTCCCACAAGCACCTCAAGCTTGCGTGTCTACCAATTTCACCACCTCGGCAATTGACAGCTATTATTTCTTAGCTGTCCGGATAACAGTCTCTTTCAGCTTCTTGCGATAACCGCGCTTGAGGAAGTATAATTTGGCGCGCTTTACTTCCGCGATCTTCTTCACTTCGATCTTAGTGATGGTAGGGAGATTGATGGGGAAGATCTTCTCGACGCCGACGCCATCGGACACCTTGCGTACGGTAATAGTCGCGCCAACTTCCTTGTTGTGCTTGCGCGCGATGATCATGCCCTCGAAATACTGGACTCTTTCCTTCTCTTCGCCCTTCGAGTTAAGCTCTTTGATCTTTTGGTATACTCTCACGGTCATCCCTGGCTTCAATTCCGTTTCTGCCTGGTCAAGTACCGGAGTGGTCTTAGTTTCTGCCATATCTTTTAATAATAGAAACGAGACTAGACGTCTCGTCTGTTTTTATAGCTTGCTTCATCTTATAATTATTTTTTCTCCTTGTCAATCCGTTCCTGTACGGCCGCCCAGACGGCGGCAAAGGCCTGATCCCGGTCTAATTTGCTTGTATCTAGGTAAAAATCATAATTGGCCGGATCATAGACATCAATACCGAAATATTGGCGATATCGCTTGTCATCGCTCTGACACCTCTTCCTTATACTATCTAATACATCTTCATAGGTCTCAAAATTATCCTCATGTTGCCTATTATCCCCCTTTTTTATCTTTAATTCGTCAAAAATACGTCTAGCCCCCACCAATTCATCAGCATAGATGAAAATCTTGAAAGAATGAGGGATGAAGTGCCAGGAGGTTCGGCCTTCGATTACAAAATTATCCTCCTTCTTGCCTAACTCCGCCTGATAGCGATCCACTTCCAGGTCGGTATTAGGATCGCTCTCCCCCAAAGCGTTATACTCCGCCAAGGTGAGACCTCTTTTTTTGGCCGCTTCGCGCCGCAAGCCGCCCATATAGTATCGCGGCCACCCCAACTTTTCCGCTAATCTGGTCGCGATAGTGCTTTTGCCGGAACCTTGGTTACCGGAGATAGTTATGATCATACGTTTCAAATTTGCTAATTGTCCCTGTCTAATATTATACTATATAGATATTACATATCAATCAAGCGTCCATTATGTATCTAGAAAAACTGGAACTCCAAGGTTTCAAATCTTTTGCCCATAAGAACAAACTCATCTTCTCTGGCATCATCGACGGCGGTCGCAAGCGCGGCCTTACCGCGGTCGTCGGCCCCAACGGCTCCGGCAAATCCAACATCGCTGACTCCATCCGCTGGGTGCTCGGTGAACAGAGCCTCAAGACCTTGCGCGGCAAGAAGAGCGACGACGTCATCTTCTCCGGCTCAGACAAGCGTAACCAACTCGGCCTGGCCGAAGTCTCTTTGCATCTGAAAAACGAGAACCCCAAGCAATATCAGAAACATGCGGCCGAAGGAGTAACCGAAGAAGATTGGTATCGTGCCCTCACCACCCAAGAAAACATCGTCATCACCCGTCGCATATACCGCAACGGCAATAGCGAATACCTGATCAACAACGCCCGCTGCCGTTTGGCTGATATCCAGATGCTCCTCGCCAAGGCTAGCGTAGGACAAAAAACATATAGTGTCATCGGCCAAGGCATGGTCGAGAGCTTTCTCAACACCAATGCCAGCGAGCGCAAGGACTTCTTTGATGAAGCGACCGGCGTGAAACAATTCCAGATCAAGCGCGAACAGGCGATGAACAAGCTCGAGGCTAGCTATGAAAATCTCGGCCAAGTAGAATTGCTGCTTGGCGAAATCCGTCCCCGTCTCAAAACCCTCACCCGCCACATGGAAAGATTGCAGCGCCGGGAAGAATTGGAAAAAGAACTGCAAGAAAAACAGACGACATATTTCGCCTCGCTCTGGCAGAAGATAAACGAGCAGATCGACGGTCTTTCGTCTCGCATAACCGCCGGAGAGGACAGGAAGCGGGAAGCGGAAAAGGAATTATCTGCCTTGCTTGAGAAGATAGACGCCGCCAAAGGAGAATTAGGCGCTGACGATGATAGCGCCCTCAAAGCTAAAGTCAATGAACTTCAAGCTCAGAAGATAGGGTTAGTACAAAAACTAGCTAAGCTGCAAGCGGAATTGGAAAACCAACTAGAAGCGCAAGGACAATTCGATATTTCCTGGCTCAGCAGCAAGGAAAGAGAGATAGCGTCTGAGATCGAAAAGACCAAAAACGATATCGCCGCTTTTAGCTTCAACACCGAAGAAGAACGGGAATCCCTGCAGCAAGAGAGGTTGCAGGCGATAGGGATGGTGATTGATAAGAATGAACAGAGGCGGAAAGAAACAAGCGCCCTGCGCTTAGAACAGGAGACGATAGAGCGGAAGATAAACAAATTAGAAGCGATTATTGAAGCAACCCTGGAGGCCAGAGGACAATTGGATATATCCTGGCTAAGCGACAAAGAAAAGGAACTGGGCGCCATCATCAAAGAAGGGGAACAGGCGATAGAGGCCATCTTAGCCGACCAAGCTGACCAGACGAAGGAACAGGAAATTGTCGATAAATTGATGGCGATAGGCAAAGAGGCGGACGAACTCAGTCAAGCGCTCAAGGAAAAGAATGCCGAAATGAAGGCTAGCATGGAGGCCGGCAGCAATAAGGAGCGCCTAGCTCAGCTAGTGGATCGTTTCCTAGCCCGTCTGGAAGAAATCAAGGCGGAAAGCGACCTGGGCAAAATTCGCTCCCTGCTGGGTGAAGCCAAACAGGAATTCGCCAAGGAAATGCGCGCCGCCATCAACGGACAGGACGAGGAAAAAATGAAAGAGATCCAACTCATCCAGCAAAAGCTCATCCAACTCGGCGAAAAGAAAGAGCGCCATAACGCTACCTTAGCGGAAATGCGCCAAATACTATCTGCCAAGCGCGAGAAGCTCAGCCTGCTCCAAGAAAAGCAAGCGCAATCGGAACGGGAACTAACTGACATCCGCGAGAAGATTGCCAAGAGTCAGGAAGCACCCGATGCTGACCGCATAGAGGCGGAAAAAAGCAGCCTGAAAAAACAACTCGAAGAAATAACTAAGAAAATCGCCGAGGCTAAAACAGGAATTGATAACTCCGCCTATGACAAGAAGCAGGAGATAATCAGCGCCTTGAATCAAGCACGCCTGGAAATGTCTGCTAAGCGCGAGAAGCTCAGCCTGCTCCAAGAAAAGCAAGCACAATCGGAACGGGAACTAGCTGACATCCGCGAGAAGATCGCCAAGAGCCAAGTAAAATTCGACGCAGGCGAGATCAACGCCGAGAAAGCTCGTCTCCAAGCCGAACTAGAGAAGATCGAGACTGAACTTAGCGCGTTAAATACCCAGATAGGCCGCAACGTCCAAGCTAGATCAGAAAAGAATAAACAGATATTCGAATGGCAACGCCAGATTCAAGTCGTCCAAGCCAAGATTAATGAAGCGAGCAACGGGTTGCAGGCTGAGAAGATAAGCTCTACCCGGCTCGAGACTAGATTAGAGGATTTAGAAAATGACATCCGTGAAGAAGGGTTAGAAATGATCAGTATCAAGAAAGTAACCGTGCCCGCCGACCAAGAAGATGAGACGCTAGGCCAACGCATCGCCAAACTCAAGGCCCAGTTAGAAGCGATTGGTGGTATTGATCCAGAAACCGGCAAGGAGTATGAGGACACCAAAGAGCGACATGATTTCCTTGATAAGCAGACTGGGGATCTAAAAGAGGCGACCGCTTCGCTAGAAAAAGTGATACTCGAGCTCGACGCTACCATTAAGACTCAGTTCGACCAGGAATTTAGTATTATCTCGGAAAAGTTCACCGAGTATTTCAAGATACTATTTAATGGCGGCCAAGCTAAGATACTCAAGATTGACAAGGCGGAAGAAGAAAAAGCGCCTGAAGAGGCGACAAGCGAACTGGATAATAACTTCCGCAAGCTCAAGTCCCTACGCAAACAACAAGCTAGCGATTTTTCGGGCATTGAGATCCAGGCTACACCTCCGGGCAAGAAGATAAGCACGATTTCCATGCTGTCAGGCGGCGAAAAGGCTTTAACCGCCATTGCCCTGATCTGTGCCATCATCAATGCTAACCCCTCCCCCTTCGTGGTCCTAGATGAAGTGGATGCTGCCTTGGACGAGGCTAATTCCGAACGCCTAGCTAGCATTCTCGATGACCTGTCCGACCATACCCAGTTCATCGTCATCACCCATAACCGCGCCTCGATGAAACGAGCCAGCATGCTCTATGGCATTACCATGCAAGCTGATGGCGTCAGCCAGCTGCTCAGCGTCAAGCTGGATGAAGCCAAGACGAAATAGCGCCTTACCATCTCCGGATATTTCTGATATAATTAAGGTAATAGCGATATTTAAGGAAATTATCATCTATGTATAAGAAGATAGCTATTTTAGGGTTATTGCTCTCCCTTCTTGCCACTTCAGCTTTTGGCTGCAAGACTACCAGCCAGCAAATCAAGGAAGGCACCAAGCCAGTTACTCTGACCTACTGGCGCGTCTTCGACGGCGAAGACGACTTTTCCAGTATCATCCAAGCCTATCAAGCCCTCCACCCGTACATAACTATCGACTACAAGAAGCTCCGCTACGAAGAATACGAGAAAGAGCTCTTAAACGCCCTGGCGGAAGACCGCGGTCCTGACATAATATCCATTCATAACACTTGGATCAAGAAATATCAGAGCAAACTCGCCCCCATGCCCGCCTCCACCGCCATGGTAGTCCAGGTCGAACAAGGCGCGATCAAAAAAGAGATAGTCAGCGAACTCCGCACTTCCGCCTCCCCAACTATCAAACAAATCCAAGACGGCTTTGTCGATATCGTAGCGAGCGACGTCATTATCGACAACCAGGTATATGGTCTCCCGCTATCGGTCGATACCTTGGCGATGTATTATAATAAAGACCTGCTAAATAGCGCGGGAATTTCCGAGCCGGCTAAATATTGGAACGAGGACTTCCAGCAGCAAGTAAAAAAACTCACCAAGCAGGATATTCAGAAGGGCATTACCCAGGCTGGCGTCGCCATGGGCACCGGTAGCAACATCGAACGTAGCACCGACCTCATTTCGGTCATCATGATGCAAAATGGCACCCAGATGATGGACGGAAATGACGTTACCTTCAATGAGGTGCCAGATAGCATCAAATCATACGGCTACAATCCTGGCCTAGACGCTGTCCGCTTCTATTCTGAATTCGCTAACCCCAACAAGGAAGTATATTCCTGGAACAGCAGTCTGCCTAATTCCTTAGAGATGTTTATGAACGGCAATCTGGCTATCATGTTCGGCTATGCCTATCATCTGCCTACTATCCGCGCTGGCGCCGCTAAGCTCAATTTCTCCATCGCCAAGCTCCCTCAGATCGAAGGCAGTTTGTCCGATGTCAATTTCGGCAATTACTGGGTAGAGAGCGTGCTCAAGAAAAGCACCCATACCAATGAAGCTTGGAATTTCATAATCTTCGCTACCCAGGCCGAGCAAGCCAAGACCTATCTCCAGAATACCAAGAAGCCGGCCGCCCTACGTTCCCTTATCGATCAGCAGAAAACCGACGGGGATATCGGCGTATTCGTCTCACAGCTACTTACCGCCAAAAGCTGGTACCATGGGAAAAATCCGAGCCTAGCTGAAGAATATATGGAGCAAATGCTCGATAGCATCGCCGGTAATACCGAGCAGATAAGCCAAATCATCAATGACGGGGCCGCTAAAGTGCAACAGACCGTCGAATAAGCATATGAAGAAAAGCTATTTTTCCAAACTAGCCAAAGGAGGCCTGCTTACCATCTTAATCCTATCACCTCTAGCGGTCGCGGCCGAATCTATCATCGATAACACTTCGGATAATTATACTACCGGCACCTATGAGCTAAACGATATCCTGCAACTAGCTATCGGCTTCAGCCAATGGCTGCTAGGGATAGTCGGTTCTTTAGCCTTAGCCATGTTCGTCTATGCTGGCTTCACGATGCTCATTTCCGCCGGCAATCCCCAGAAAGTCACCGCCGCCAAGAATACGCTCATTGCCTCAGTAGTAGGCTTAGCTATCGTCTTTGCCAGTTTTATCCTTATCCGATTCCTCCTAGGCGTCTTCGGTATCGAGTGGACGGGCACGACAATAATCAAATAGCAACCTTTAGGCAATGACCGAATTTACCAGCAAAAAGATCGGCGGAAAGACAGAGAGCTTGGGCGAGATAATCAAGAGAGCCCGGGAAATAAGGCAACTTAGCCTAGCGCAGGCGGCGCGCCTGACCGGCATAAAGACGGACTACCTAGACGCCATCGAGAACAACGAGTTCTATAAGCTGCCAGAAGGGTTGTACAAGAAGAACTACGTTAAGAAATATGCCCAGTTCCTCAATGTGGAAAAACGGATAGCTTCGCAGCTCGAATCAGGCTTTCCAGAGCGTGAAAGCGAAGATCCTTTCGTCCAAAAAGTCGTCACTCGGAACAAGCTGATCGTCTTTCCCAATATCGTCAGGAACATTGCCATCGTCCTGATTTTCCTCACCTTCTTTGCCTACCTAGTCTTCTACCTCCGCAACATCTTATCTGCGCCTGACTTAGAGATAATCTATCCTGATAAGAATCTCACGACCACAGAGCACAACATAGTTATCGAAGGCCAGACCTCCCCCTTAGCGGAAGTAAGGATAAACGGGGAAGAAGTCCTAAACGGAGAAGACGGTTATTTCACTAAAGAGATCCCACTCAAAGAAGGGCTCAACAGTATAGTGATCAAGGCGAAGAAAAAACATAGCAAGGAGAACTCCGTATCGCGACAAATATTATTACAATAAGCATATGAACCTATCGACTAAGACCATCCTGTTTGACATAAATTTTATTTTAAATAAAATAAGGGTAGAAGAGCGCCAGCAAGTTGCCGAGCTAGGCTGCGGTAACTTTGGATATTTCGTTTTCCCTCTAGCCAAGATTGTCGGGAAAAGAGGTCTAGTCTACGCCGTAGATATAATGAAGCCGACCCTGTCCGAGATAGAAAACAAAGCAAAAGAAGAAAAGCTCAGCCAAATAAAGACCGTCTGGAGCGACCTGGAGCTCTTCAGGGCGACTGGCATTGAGAGCAACAGCCTCGACCGCGCTCTATTAGTTAACGTCCTGAACCAATCGCAACGCCGAGCTGACATCCTTAAAGAAAGCGTCCGTATGCTAAAACCGGACGGCAGACTCCTAATAATCGAGTGGAGCACTCAAGAAGCCCCGATCGGGCCGCAAGCAGGCAATAAGGTAAAACGGGAAGCGATTAAGGAAGCCTGTCCGAAGCTCGGTTTGAAGTTTGAAGACGAGTTCGAAGCTGGCCCCTATCATTACGGATTAATCCTAAAAAAACTATAAAATAATATGCAAAATCTCTTTACCCTGCGATTCTGGTTCAACCTCAATCCTGCCCAATTGCTTGCGCCTTTCCGTTACGGACTTATCGCCCTGATCGCGGCGTTTATCATCGTATCCGTGGTAGCCGCTCTAAAAAGGAACAAGAAAGGTCCTTATCAGAAAACCTTCCGCCGCCTCTATGATCTCGGCGTTACCGGCGCCATCACCGGCTTGCTCTTGCTATTTTTCGATTACGAACAAGTACCCTTCTTTTCTGCCCGTTTCTGGCTAGGAATCTGGGTAATCGGATTAGCCGTCTGGCTAGCCTATATCATCAAACCGATAAGATCCATGGCCGCCAGGCAGCAAGAACGGGAAAAGGAGGCTCAATTCAAGAAGTACCTGCCATAAGCTAGATTTGTTGTACTTGCGCCCCGGATGTGATAAAATTGTTTTATAATAAAATAATAAACTAGAAAGGTGGTGAATTATGAATAAAAAAGTTGCTAAGTACCTGATGTCTTTCCTCTTCTTGGCCGTTTTAGCTTTGCCGATGATTACTCTGGCGCAAAGCGATCCGTTCGGCCTGGAACCTATCCAAGAAGGCTTGGATGGCAGTCCGCTAGAGGAAGCTGTGGATCCTAGGACCACAGTTGCCAGACTCATCACTACCGCTATGATCCTTTTGGGAACCATCGCCGTAGCGATCGTATTGGCAGCCGGCTTCAAGTGGATGACGGCAGGAGGCAGCGAAGAGAAGATCGATGATGCTAAGAAGTTGATGACTTCAGGCGTCGTAGGCTTGATAATCATATTATCAGCCTGGGGTATCGCCACCTTCATCATCAATCAGCTCCAGTCCGCTACTTCCGGTGCATAATAGTTTTCTTTAATCGATTCGAGAAAATTATAAAGATGATCCCCACTAAACCCGGGGGTCACCGCCTTATGGATAAAAGCTTTGTCCCTAAGGCGGTGATACGATTATGAAAAAATTTCTATATTCCCTCATTCCCTTAGCTTTTTCCCTATTGATAATAGGGAATTTTGCTAGCGCTGCCGATGATTATGGTCTAGGCGACACAGCTGGCCAGATTGACGCTTTTAAAGAACAAGCCGCCAGCCTCAATTCCGGCCAAGCGAGAGATTTTCTCCAGAGCCGCGCCGGCAGCATCATCAGCCTCGTCCTATCCTTTGTCGGCATCATATTCTTCATTCTGATAATCTACGCCGGCATGATGTGGATGCTCGCCCAGGGCAACACTCAGAAAATAGACAAGGCTAAAGACCTGATAATCAACGCGGTTATCGGCCTAGTAATCGTCTTCTCAGCTTATGCTATCACCAGCTTCATCGGCGATCAGATTACTAATTAATATCAGCGCTAGCGCGCTGATATTGTTTTTTTCTCTTATCCTGCCCATCCAAGTGCAGGCTGCCTATGATTTCAACGCCGATAGCGGCCTTGATACCCTGGCTGATGATGTTGGATACGATTTACAGGATTCCAGCATCAACCAGAAGATATCCAGTGGCCTCAACATCCTTTTTTCCCTCTTGGGCATCGCCTTCATCTCTATGATAATCTATGGCGGCATCCTTTGGATGACTGATCAAGGCAACGCCAAGCATAAGGAAACGGCCAAGCTGGTAATTACCCAAGCCGTAGTCGGACTAATCATTGTCATCGCCGCCTACGCTATCACCACTTTCGTCTTCACCTATCTGCGCAACGGGGAACTGACGCCGCCTAGCGAGGTACTAGGAGAAAATGTGGACACGACTAAATAATAACTATGAACGGGAAAAAGATTGCCATATTCATCTACGCCCTCCTGCTGCTATCTTGGCCAACTTTTAGCATAGCACAAACCGGGACAGTTTCTGGCACGGCTACTATCCAAGAAGATATGGATCTTAGCGATGCCTTTGGCCAACCCTTGGACACGGTACGGGAACAAGCCGGCTACAAGCAATCTTCCAGTATCGAGGAGAAGCTAGGACTAATTATGAACATGATATTCGCCCTACTGGGTGTAATATTCATCATTTTTATAATATACAGTGGCTATCTCTGGGCGACCGCCGGTGGTAATGAAGAAAAGGTCAAGAAAGCGAAGGACAATATATATCGGACGACCATCGGCCTTATTATCGTCCTGACTGCCTATGCTATTTCCCGCTTCGTCCTAACCGCCCTGTTGCCTAATTAATATTTGCTAAAATATGAAGAAAACGCTCAAATCTATCCTCCCTTTACTGATCCTTTCGCTCATCCTGGTGCTCCCCTATCTAGTGTTTGCTCAAACGACTAGCACCGTTGACCCGCTCACTCGGTTGGAAACCGTGGCTAAAGGCCAGGGCCCATATTCTGATGCTAGCTTACCCACCATAGTCGGGTTAGTGATAAACGGGGTATTGTCGCTGCTCGGTATCATCTTCATCATCCTGACCGTAACCGCCGGAGTCAAATGGATGACCGCGGCCGGCAGCCAAGAGAAGGTAAAGGCGGCGACCGACTCCATCCAAAGATCCATCATCGGCCTTATCATCGTCGTCTCTTCTTGGGCAATCTGGAACTTCGTCGTCAAATACCTAATCGAAAAAATATGAAGAAACTGATATTTACTCTCATACTGTCCCTCTGCCTCCCGACTCTAGTCTTAGCGCAATCAGATGTCGTAACGGAGGATGATTATTTTGCCGAGTATGGCAATCAAAGCGGCACTGCGACAACCAATACCCAAACTTCCGGCAAGTCAGCCCTCCAACAAATGAAAGATAATGCCGCGGATATCAATGCGGTAGTGGGTTTTCAAAGCGCTAGCGTAGCGGATATAGTTTCTGGCGTCCTGACCATTGTCCTAAGCTTGCTGGGTATAATCTTCCTAGGCCTTATCGTCTTCTCCGGCATCCAATGGATGACCGCTGGCGGCAACGAGGAAGCGATAAAGAAAGCCCGCAATAACATCAAAAACGCCGTTATCGGATTAGCTATCGTCGCCCTTTCCTATACCATCACCTATTTCATCTTCAACCAAGACTGGTCATTCATAGGGAATAATAATAGTGCTGGCAGTAGCGGAACAACCCATTGAAAATCATCAAGTATTTACAAAAGAAAAGAGGTATCAGTTGTTGATACCTCTTTTTTATTTTTTTAGTTTCTCTTCTGGAAGAAGCACCAGTCCGTCCACTGGCCTTCAAAGAAGGTCCGATTCGGGACATCGAACACTGTCCGACCCACTTCTCGGCCTCCGTAGAAAATGAGGCCGATATAGCGTCCGGCAATCAGCTCTGTCCGACACTCCTCGCCTGGCTTCAGGTGAGCGGATACCGTTTCGCCGCCGGTGACCGGGATGATTTGAAACATATAACCATCATATTGGTTAAAGTTTTTTATTACCCCTGGATAACCCTTCTCCGTAACGGTTTTGGCTACGTAATCGCGTAACTTATCGTCAGCCATTTGACCGCGCTTGACGTTAAGGTAGCGATTTTTCCGGTTAGACCCCCTAACCGTGAGCTGATCGTATCCTTCACGCCCTTCTTTGCTTGAAGACCTATTTTCCTGATATTCCAGAAAAAACTTGTCCCCATTGACCTGCCGAGCGCGTTTTGCCCGAGCGCCTTCCAGTGGAGAGAGTTCGTCGGCCGCTTCACCCTTGCGTATAATTTTCTTCCCACCCGGACCGTTCAAAACGGTCTTGGTACTGTCTGTTGTTTTTCCGCCATTATCCATGACGATAACAGTGCGCCGAGAATTTCTCGACTTTTCCACTGTTTTTTCGGAAACCTGACCAGCGGCCAGGAAGGAAAACAACATAAAAATCCCTAATATTACGTAAACTTTTTTCATCTCTATATATTTTTAATTGTTAATATTCAAGCTAATTATAATATAATATCACTTTACTAATCTTTTGTCAATAGTTTTCCCCAGGATATCCCTTGACTCAATTCGAAGTATATGCCATACTATAGGGTCAAGAAAATCCCTGCTTGATTTAATCTCAAAAGAAGTAGGGATTTTTAATTTGAAAAAATTATGGAAAAACTAATTAAACTAGCCGAAGAGATTATACCTCTTAGTAGAAAGCAGAGCCTTTTGGTTCTGCTAACCCTGATCTTTTCTTTTAATTTTCTGTTCTTTGCCATGCCAACCCTAGCGGATGAAGCTGTCGCCGCAGAACAGGCTCAAGCGGGAGATATCGCTTCCGATGCCATGACCAAAGAGACTGAGCCCGACGACCAAGTACTAGAGATGATAAAGGCCCAGACAGAAAGAATAGCTTTACAGAAAGAAGCTGAAGCTAAAGCCGCGGAAGAGGCTAAGGACAAAGTAGTATATACCGGCACCCATACCATCACGGCATATAACTCCGAGGCTGCTCAGACCGATAGCTCCCCCTGTATCACCGCCAACGGCTTCAATGTCTGTGAACATGGCATAGAAGATACCATCGCGGCCAACTTCCTCAAATTTGGCACCAAAGTAAAGATTCCCGAGCTCTATGGTGACCGTATCTTCATTGTCCGGGACCGGATGAATAAGCGATACTCCGAACGTCTGGATATCTGGATGGTAAACAGGCAGGACGCGATAAAATTCGGCGTCAAGACCGTCACTATCCAAGTAATCGAGTAATATAATTTCCCAATCGATGCAAAAACACCAGTAATCCTGGTGTTTTTGTGTACTTATCTAAATATTCAGGATATAATCACGGTTTTATTGGACTAGAAGAAAAATGATAGTAGGCCGCGACCCCTTAGTTTCTTTTCCTTCTGCCCGATGGCGATGGTGTTAGCGATGACCGTATCCGGCGTCAGCGAGATGCTATCAATACCGCATTCTACCAGAAACTCGGCAAAATCAGGAAAATCACTAGGCGCTTGTCCACAAATCCCCACCTTCTTCTTATACTTCTTGGCAATTTTGATAAGGTCCCTTATCATCCGCTTAACCGCTTCATTCTTCTCATTAGATACACCCGCTACGCTCAAGTTGCCCGCGTCCCGGTCGATACCGAGTACTAATTGGGTAAGGTCATTAGAGCCGATAGAGAATCCGTCGAAAATCTGGCAGAATTGGTCGGCGAGGATGATATTGGCAGGAATCTCGGCCATGACATAGACCTCTAAGCCATTCTTACCTCGCTCCAAACCATTCTTCTTCATTATTTCCAAGACTTTTTTACCCTCCTCCACGGTCCGGCAGAAGGGAATGAGCACTTTGACGTTGTTTAACTTCAATTCATCCCGGACACGCTTAATCGCTTGGCATTCCAAGTTGAAAGCCGGCAGGAATTTAGGAGAATAATAGCGGCTCGCTCCGCGCCAGCCAATCATCGGGTTAGATTCGACCGGCTCATATAGATGACCGCCGAGCAAATTGGCATATTCATTAGTTTTGAAATCAGACAGGCGGATAATGACATCCTTGGGATAGAAGGCAGCGGCGATGATAGCCAGACCCTGAGCCAACTTATCGACAAAATATTCCTTCTTATCCCGATAACCCCCGGTAATCGCCTCAATCTGGCGCTTCAAGCTCTTGTCTTCCAGCCTATCGAAATCCAACAGAGCGAGAGGATGGACCTTGATATAGTTGTTGATGATAAATTCCAAGCGAGCCAAGCCGATACCATCGTTAGGGATGAAAGAGTTGACGAAAGCCATGTCCGGTTCGCCAATATTCATCATGATCTTGGTCTTGGGACGGCGCAATCCCTTGATACTAGTGGTTTCTTTCTGAAATGGTAGCTTCCCCTCATAGACGAAGCCTTCTTCGCCTTCGGCGCAGCTGACCGTGACCATATCGCCAGTCTTGAGGAGACGGGAGGCCTTGTTAGTACCCACCACGCAAGGTATGCCAAGTTCACGGGAAACGATAGCGGCATGGCAAGTGCGCCCACCCTTGTCGGTAACGATAGCGGCGGCAATCTTCATGATCGGCTCCCAATCCGGATCGGTCATATCGGTGACTAACACTTGTCCCGGCTTGAAACCATAGATATCCTTCACATCCAGAATGCGATTCACCTTGCCCGCCCCAATCTTGTTACCTACGCTTTGCCCGCTCAGGATGAGCTTACCGCGCTTGGATAGTGAATATTTTTCGATCACATTGGCATCCTTCTGACTTTGGACAGTTTCCGGTCTAGCTTGGATGATATATAACTCTTTAGTCTGGCCGTCGAGCGCCCATTCCATATCCATGGCCTTGCCATAGTGCTTCTCAATGACTACTGCCCATTTGGCCAACTGGATAACCTGGGCTTCGCTGATGGAAAATCTCTTCCGAAGCGTAGCGGGGACAACAACATTCCTAACCGGTTTACTGCCAGTTTTGGAATAGATCATCTTGACCTGTTTAAGCCCGAGCTTACGGGAAATTATCTTCATGGTGGGCTTGAAAACCAGGAATTCATCAGGATTGACCCGCCCTTGGACGATATTTTCTCCAAGACCGTAGATGGAGTTAATAAGGACAACGTCACGGAAGCCGGATTCGGTATCGATACTGAACATGACGCCGGAACTAGCCAAATCTGCCCGGATCATCTTTTGGACGCCGACCGAAAGCGAAATAGAAAAATGATCAAACCCCTTATCGACCCGGTATGAGATGGCGCGATTGGTAAAGAGGGAGGCAATACACTTCTTCACGGCTAAGAGTAAGTCTTTTTCGCCGCGGACATTAAGATATGTCTCTTGCTGGCCGGCGAAAGAAGCATCGGGTAGATCTTCGGCGGTAGCGCTAGAACGGACGGCTACGTCGATATTGCGGCCACCATATTTTCGACTAAGCTCGATATAGGCCTTGGCGACTTCTTTCTGCAGGTCGAGCGGCAACTGCTGGTCGAGGATAGCTTGCCTGATTTTTGCTCCCACAGCGGTAAGGACGCGTACGTTGCTGATATCGGCGCCGGACAGGAGTCCCTTGATCTTTCCCTTGAGGCCGGTACTTTCTAGAAAGTATTTATACGCTTTAGCGGTGGTAGCGAAGCCATCCGGCACTTTCACTCCTTGGCGGCTTAACTTCTGGTACATTTCCCCCAGAGAGGCATTCTTGCCGCCGACGAGAGGCACATCCTTGATGCCGATCTCCGAGAATTTCTTGATGAGTAGATTATTTTTCATATAAAAAATTAAGGCAATACCAGTATAGCATTTTTGGAATTAGCTGATAAGGTGCTCTTTACTTTATGCCTATTATTGACTATGATAATATCCAGAGCGGACGTGGCGAAACTGGTAGACGCACTTGGTTTAGGGCCAAGCGGGGCAACCCTTGAGAGTTCGAGTCTCTCCGTCCGCACCTA
>CAZSAA010000009.1:16387-26629 GCA_964604915.1 uncultured Gammaproteobacteria bacterium | reverse complement strand
ATATTAATGATAATTTGAAATAGTGGGTGTTCTACTTGACCCCTGCGGGTAGGAAATAAGTAATCAAGTAAATATACGATTTTTACGCTAACAAGTCAATAGTTATACCCTATACCTCTCTTTCTTTGTGAAAACCCTTCACACCAGCTTTCGCCAAGCGAAAAATACCAGGAAAGCCAGGAAATTAGCCATCACTATCGTCGCCCCGGCTGGCAGGTCCGCCACGAAGGCGACCGATATGCCCGCTAGCACGGAAAATGCCCCAATAAGCCCCGAAGCGATAAGGGCACCGCGGAAATTGCGGGAAAGCTGCAAGGCAGCGGCAGCCGGGATAACTAGGAGAGCGGAAACGAGCATGATACCCGCTACCTTTACCCCGAGCACGACCGTGAGGGCCGTCAAGGCAGAGAGCAGAAAATCCAGGCGCTTAGTGTCGATACCACTGCTTTTGGCATAACTATCGTCGAAGGTGGCCGAAACCAAGCCATGATAGTTCCAGATGACTACGCCCAGGCCAAAGAGGGCCAGGACGACTGCCATGATGGCTTCTCCTTGGGAGATAGCCAGGATGTTGCCGAACAGATAACTAAACAAGTCGACGCTAAAGCCGCTCGAGAGACTGGCAAATATGATGCCACCCGCCACGCCCACCGCCGACACTATCCCTATCGCCGCATCGCCAAAAATACCAGCCCGGTCGCTGAGCTTCATGATGAAAAAGGAGGCGAGCAGGGCGACAGGAATAGCCACGTAGAAAGGATATATCCCCAAGAAAAGCCCGAGGGCAATAGCGCCAAAACTAACGTGCGACAGCCCGTCCCCTATCATCGAGAACTTGCGTAATACCAGGAATAGTCCCAATACCGCGCAGAGGATAGCAACCGCCGCTCCCGCGATATAGGCACGTTGAATGAAGGTATAGCTAAATAAGTCGAATATTTCCATATCAAATGTAATGGCTAAGATGCAAATGGCCGTGCTGCTGCTGGCAAACCTCATCACAAGGGCCATAGAACATAATCTGCCGATCTAAGTATAATATCTTAGCCGCATGATGCTTGATGTGGCTTATATCATGGGTAATAAGGAGAATAGTCGTTCCCTGCTCCCGATTTATCTTCTCCACCAAGGCAAAGAAACTCTCCCGGGATTTAGGGTCAAGCGCCGTGCTCGGTTCATCTAAAATGAGGAGCTTAGGAGAAGAAACGAGGGCTCGCGCCAAAAATACCCGCTGCTGCTGGCCGCCAGATAGCTCTCCTATCGGCCGCTCGGCCAAATCACTGATACCCAATACTTCCATCACTGCCTTGACTCGTTTCTCGTCCTGCCCATTGAAACGACGTGGCTGCTTCTTCGCGCCTAGCAATCCGAGCGCTACCACTTCCTTGGCGATAAGGGGAAACATGGGGTTGAAGGAAGCTGCTTGTTGCGGCAGATAGCCGACTAGCTGCCAAGCCGAAAAAGATTGGCTATCCTGCCCGAATAATTTGATACTGCCACTATCAGGCTTGGACAACCCTAGGATGAGTTTAAGCAAGGTCGTCTTGCCCGCGCCATTGGGACCGACCAGGGCGACATAGCTGCCCTCTTCGATAGCAAAAGATACCGAGTCGATGATCTTGCCTTCCCGACGATAGCTGAAGTCTAGGTTTTCTGCTTCTAATATATATCCCATATCATTGGCAATCGAGACCTAAACGTAAATTATCCAAATTCACTTCCATGACGTCGAAGAAGGAAACCCCAGCCTCCAAATCTTCCTTGCTAAGATTATGCGCCGCGCTAAGTAATACCAGCTTGGCGCCAGTTTCTTCCGAGATAGTTTCAGCAATTTTAGGGCTGGAAAGCTCTTCATAGAAGACCGTGCTGATATCTTCTCGCCTTATCTGATTCACCAGTTCGATTAAATCGCTTGGCGTGGGCTCGGAATCAGGTGATAAGCCTTGGGCGGCCGCATACTCGAGATTATAGCGCGCAGCCAGGTAACCAAACGCGTAGTGCCCGCCATAGACGATAGTACGGCTCTGGCAATCAGCCAGCCCCTCCCTGTACTGTCTATCCAAACTATCTAGCCCGTCGATATACGCCTGGGTATTAATGGCAAAATAGGCGCTGTTTTCCGGATCAGCCTGAGCCAGCGCCTGGCCGATAGCGGTAGCGATGTGCTTAGCCTTATCAAAATCCAACCAAATATGCGGATCTACACCATTATGATCATGTCCCTCTTCTTCCTCTTCTTCATCGTGCCCAACTTCCTCTTCCCCTATTAACTCCAATCCCTCGCTCGCGTTAACGACAATAAAAGAGCTATCAGACTGGCTAGCTAAGATATCCTCCGCCCATGGCTCCATCGCCGGACCGGTATAGGCGAAAACGTCTGTTTGGCTGATGGCCATGATATCGCTAGGCGAGGGCTCGAAAGAATGAGCTTCCATACCTGGCGGCAAGAGCAAGCTCGTCTCAACCTTGTCACCGCCGATAGAACGAGCCATATCAAAAAGCGGGAAAATAGTGGTCGTCACCTTAACTTTACCCTCATTTCCCTTTTTCTCTGGCGCCTGCCGGGCGATAACATAATATGCTAGAGCCAAAAGCAAGACCAGTCCCAGGGCGATTATCCAGCGCTTAGATTTCTTCCCCTTGTTTTCATTATTCATATGATCTTCCATATTATTATTGTTGTTTATATCTTTATCTTTATTATTTGATTATTTTCCTTTTCTCTGACTGACAATTGGCGCAGAGGCCATAGAATTCCAAGGAATGATCGCTAATTGCGAAGCCTTCTTGCCGCCCGATCGCTACTTCCGCTTTCTCTAATTCCTTGTCCATCTCGATCGGCTTGATACTTTGGCAGGCCAGGCAGACCAGATGATGGCGATGGCCGATAGCCAGTTCATATAGCGGCGGGCAGCCGCTCAGATTAACCTCCCTTAATAAGCCCGCTTCACCCAGGAAGGCCAGCTCACGATATACCGTACTGCGATTGAGTGATGGGATAGCTGTCTTCAGGACTCTCAAGATGTCAGCCGCTCCCTGAGGCGCGCTGGCCTTCTCCAGAAAAGAAAACAACAAACGGCGGAAACGCGTGATGCGCCCGCCCTTCCCCTTTATCGCCTGTAGCAAGTTTTCCACTTGTTTACCCATATACCCAATTATATGCAACAATGTTGCATTTGTCAACTAAAGGTCGGCTTGACTGATGGCGGTATAGACGACAACGCCAGCGGCCACCATGACATTTAGCGATTCGTTAACGCCGCGCATCGGGATCTCTACTGCCCCATCGCAAGCGGAAAGGGTCGTCGCCTTGACTCCCTCGGTCTCATTACCAAAGACGAAGGCAACCGGCAAGTCATAGTCCATTTCCAGGTACGGACGCGCCCCTTCCGTCTGTTCGACCGCGATAACCTTCACCCCTTGGCGTTTTAGCTCCCAAATCGCTTCCTCTGCATCGGCAAAGTACTGCCAAGGCACGAGCTGGTATGCGCCGACGGATGCCTTCTTGATCTTGCTATCCGGCGGCGTAGCTGACTGGCCGCAGATATAGAGGCCGGAAGCGGCTACCGCGTCCGCCAAACGGAAGAAGCCGCCGATATTATAGGTATCAAGGACATCTTCGAGGATGAAATAGATGGGTAAACGCTTGATTCCTTTACGGATATGCTCGGCTCGGCCGCTATCGAGGCGACGGAGCGCTTTGGAATCTAAAGTCATATGGAAAAAGCCGATATTATCGGATATTAGTTAGTATTATGTTTATATATGAAGAAAATGTTATCTATTACTACCGGGCATCGCTACGACGCCTAGGCTGATATTATAGCTTTCCCGCCTTTATCTGACAACTATCAAAGCGCCTTATCCGCCTCGATCGAAAGCGCCTGAAAATACCTATCCTTCTCTCCCACCTGTCCGTCTATCTTCAGGGCGAAGGGAGAAATGCCTAATATTCGCATGCCTGAGAGCGACCGGACGCGCGACAGAGCGACATAGCCCATGCCAGGTGCGAAGCACTTAGAAAGATCCATCTCCGCCCCATCAAGGCTCATTCCCTGGCTCTTGTGGATGGTGATGGCCCAGGCTAGACGTAGGGGCAGTTGGCGCAAGGCAGCAATTATTTTGCCATCATCATCTTCCAGATTCCAATTCCCTGGCATCGCCTCGATAACCTGTCCATCCCAAGTCTGTACGATCGGATATCCCTCCGGAGAAAAAGAAATCACTTTACCGAGCGTGCCATTGACATAACCAGCGTCAAAATTATTCTTCACGAACATCACGACCGCCCCGATCTTCAACTCTAGGTTATCCGGTACGAGATAGGTGCGGGAAAGCAAGGCTGTGAGTTCTTTCGGGCCGGTATTTTCCCGGCGATATGCCCGACCCTCACCCTCTAATCGCGCTAGTTCCCGCCTATTTATCACATCGACATCCGCGTTATGAGTATAGAGCCTAGACATAGCGATATCCGGATGTCCAGGCGCATCGATACGACTGGCTAGCAGCGTCAATTCCTTGTCTCCGGCCAATCCCTGCCGGATACGATTGAGGATGGAAATGAGCTTGGGATCGGAGTGACGGTATTGTTTGGTGAGATAGCAAGTCTTGAGGTCAGCTTCCTGCCAGGCATATGAGTCATATGCTAAGCGGACCGGCTCATCCTTGAATATCGGCGGCAATTGGAAAAAGTCCCCGCAAAGGATGACTTGTATCCCGCCGAAGGGCACGAAAGGATCCTTGAAGAAACGGCATATCTTGTCGACCAGGTCCAGGCGTTTGGCATCGAGCATGGATATCTCGTCGATAATGAGCACCTTAGTCGAACGGATACGTTCCCGTATCTCTTGGCTATTAGACAGGCGCTTTAGTTGCTTCGGCCCCATATCCTCATCTATCCCCATTGAAGCCCAGGAATGGATGGTACGGCCACCCAGATGCGCGGCCGCAATGCCAGTCGAAGCGGTCACCGCCACCTTGATATCGTGAAGGCGCAAGTAGCGAATGAAGCGGTCCAACAAAAAAGTCTTTCCCGTACCAGCACTGCCGGTCAAAAAGACGTTGTGTCCCGCCCGCATTATCTTGAAAGCTTTAGCTTGAGTCATATAGATATTATGGAGCATCAGTGCCTAAATTGCAAAATGCGGGCTAATAACTAAGATTCCTAATTACGATCATCCAACTCCTTTTCTCTATCTCGTATTGGCTCAAGTATCCTTTTCCAGAAATCAGAATTGATAAATTCCTTGATTCGTTGACGTGCCAAGCTATTCACACGAGACTTGCTGCAATGCATAGCGCCAAGGACTCTCCGATATTCATCTTCAGCCTTGTCTATCATCCAAATTATCTTGAAGGCGGAAAACTCTTGCTCCAATATTTCTTTTTTCTTCGGCCATGAACTAGGAAAATCGTCCTTTAGCTTGTCAAGGTCGATAAAACAAAGGACGAGGTCGTACGACCGGCCAGCCAAAGCGCCACGGCATTGGCCTAAAATTACCCTAGGCGAACAGCCCGAAGCGCTATCATAGTTAAACTCCCAACTTTTAGTATGATCCTGGAATTTACGCAGCCCTAATAAGGAAATCAGAAATTTCTTATCTTGACCACCCTCCGCAAATACCAAGCATGTATATTTCATACTAAACCCTTATTCTCGGGAATCCGCCATAAGCACCAGCCATATACCTAGCTAGGAAATTTTCATCCGTCCTTACCCCGTCCACTTCATTAAGCCTCGTTATAGAGCTTTCACCTTGCTTATCTTTTTCCGACAAGAATATTTGATGCATGTCGAGTTTATTCATGAATTCCAAGGAATGGGAGGAAAATATCAGCTGTGCTCTCCCCTCTTTGTTCTCATCGATAAAATAGCTTATCAATTTATTCAAGGCTTCCGGATGGAAACCCGCTTCTATTTCGTCTACAATGATAACATCATTATTCTTAAGCGCGGATAAAATCTTTGCTAAAGCGAAGAATAAAGATTGGGTACCTCGCGACTCATAAGCCAAGTCTATTTCCTTATGCGAAGAGGATGTGTCATGAATACCGCGGACAGATATGGGCTCCTTTTCATTATTAGCGGACTGGCTAATTTCGAATCCCTGCAAGCCGATATCGAAATTACGGATAAAATATTCCATCTCTTTCTTCAGGCCCTTATCCTGCATATAGGTATTAAGACTGCTAAGTTTATGGAACATATTATTTATATCTCCTTTCTCATTGATATTGCTTTTGAAGCCTGCGAAAAAATCGTAAACGATGTCGATCATATCGACGCTAAAGGGCATTTTTCTAATAAAAGCAACAAAGGAGACATCATCTCTGACTACCGGCAAGGAGCTGATATCTATATTCTTGAAATGACTGCCATTTAAATGGATATCACCTTTCTTACGAGAAAATACGACCTCTTCCCGGGAATATTTTTCTATCTTTTTGGCTGATAGGCGCTCACTGGCTATCGCCCCCTTCTTTATCTCCACGCTATAAAAAAATATGAAACTGCTCTTTTCAAACTCTATATGGAAAACCGATTTTTCTCCGTTAAAGAAGAACGTCTTATAGGCGATATCTGGTAAGGCGTCATTTTCATCAGCATTACGACAAATAAAATACGACAAGAAGCTGAAGAATCTCATGGCATTAGTCTTGCCAGAAGCATTACCGCCTACGAAAGCAGCCACCTTAGTTATCTGATCGCCGGAATCAGAATTAAAATAAGAGAATCTTTTCTTTTTCTTAGCTAAAAAATTTATTTCTTGCTCTTTATAAAAAGAGTAGAAATTGCTAAACCTCACTTTTCTTATCATATAATTAAATCATTATGCTTGATATAGTAGCATGTTAAGATAAATATTGCAAGTTAATACAAAATCATGTATTAAAATAAAAAGAACGCCAATTAGCGTCCTTTTTATTATAAACTTTTAGCTATGGTTATTTCACTTCGTAGCTCAAGGTTACTTCCACCTTGATTTCGTTCTGGCCCGCTTCAATCGAAGGAGCGGCGATAGAATCTTCCGCCATGCCAGCCGCCTGCACCTTAGCATTGCTATAGGAGCTATAGGCAACAGGATATTCGGCACTCTCGTAGAAGCCCTTAATCTCGCCCAGTTCCATGCCAGTCTGAGAAGCGATCATCGCTGCCTTTTCCTTAGCTTTTTCGATAGCGAGTTCTCTAGCCTGATTCTTGAGCTCATACTCGTCGTCAATCGTGAAATCAATACTGCCGATCTGATTCGCTCCCTTCTCGGTGGTATCGGCGATCACGTCACCAATCTTCTCCAGGTCGCGAATCTTGATCTGAGCATTCTGGGAGACTTCATAGCCGACCAGTTTCTGTCCATCACGCTCGGTCCAGTTATACACCGGGCTCAAGGAATAGCCAGTGGTCTTGATATCCTTTTCTTCAATGCCCAAGCCTTTGATGACCGCGATTATGTCATTCATCTTTTCTGAATTCTCCTTGGTCGCGTCAGCGGCGGTTGCCTTCACGCCGGTCTTGAAACCGACAGTGAGATTGGCGATATCCGCCTTGGCATATACGGTGCCCGATCCGCTGATCGAGAAACGTTCATCATTATTGCGATCCGAAACGGAGTAGAGGGCGTAGATGACTACCGCCGCCACGGCTAGGATTCCTAGGGTAGCTAGGAAGATGTAGCTTTTTTTCATAGCGTTTAAAATTATTATTATCTTGCTTAGTTAATGATAACGGGAAAACAGGAAGGAAGTAACGTCTGTGATAGCGAGGAATAAGAAAAAAACTTCTCCCATATAGCTATATATTAGCACGAATAGGACAAAGTAGGCAAAAAGCCCACGCAAAACTTACTTCTATGTATCATATCTTACGCGAATCATATGCCCAATGCAGGAGGGCTTGGCGCTGCGCTGGTCGGCAAGCGAGAGCGCGAGGACGGCAATTCTTCTTGATCTGGCCGATATGGCGCCTAATCGCTTTCCAGCGGCGGATCTGGCGGTCATCCTCTTCCGGCAATCTCCGCCCCATATAATACCGGCAATACCATTGGAACCAGCCACGCGGATCATGTTCTCCGTTTATCCATCCTTTGCCTTGCCAGACCGATATCGGCTGCGAAGCATCGACCCGGAAAAAATTCAATTCCGGACTATGGCCCGGTACTCCGGCTGGATGGAACTTAGCTTTGGCAAACCAAGTCGCCGGAAATTCCTTCCTACAATCGCGCAAATAGCGTCCGCCAAAGACACCTAATTCGAGCATCTGCTTAGGAGTGAGCTCAGGAGAAAAATCCAAGCGGAAACCTTTACCTATCGGAGCCGATAGTTCATATCGGTATCCGCGTTGCATCCGGTCATCTACCTTGATTATCTTCCCCATACTGCTATAGGCTACGTGCGACGCTATCGACCAAAGTATTTAAATCGAATTCCTCACGCTCCTGCTGGCATTGCGCGCGCTGAGTATCGCTATAATTCGTACACTCAGGAAAACGTAGGATAAACTGGAGATTAGTTATATTCTCACCATCTTGAAAGGAATACGTATAATCAGAATAGACGGATCCAGCTGCCCCCTCGCTATTGACCGTGATGCAATATTCCCTTCCATTTATCGTTCGCTTGGAAACGCGGCGTATCATCTGGCTGACCTCGGCTGGCGTTTCTTCGCAACTAAGCTGTCCTGGATTGGAAGAGATAGCTGGCGGCCATTGCTGCGCCTCGATATATGAAGCGGAAAAGGATGGGATAGTGATGCTCGGTGTATTATCATCATCTTCTTCGCCTGGGCAAGGAGCAAACTGACAATCAGGCGCCTGGCGACCGACTGCGGAGCCGTCGGGACAAATTTTGGCTTCCATAGTACAGAAAACTCCTTCGCCTTCATCAGGTTGCGGGATATTATTATCTCCTTGCGGGGATTTTAGCCAAGCGATGAGGCCGAGGCCAAGCGCTAAGACTACCAAAACTATTACCAAGGTAGCGGCGCGCTGTTTAGGGTTGTTAGGGTCGGAAAGCATATGTTTGATATTTATTGATACCTTATCATTATAGCAAAAAGGGTGGCAAAAAGGAACGTCTCGCCGATGTCCGAGAAAAAACGGAACAAAAAAAAGAAGGCCCTTATCTCGCTATACTGTATAGGGATAAAGGCCTTGATTCAGGCAACTGTCCAACCTTTATTAGCCTCAATTCTCGATCGGCGTGAGAGGATTACCCTCGATAATCTGCTCCACTTCCTGATAGCCTTCCGGGAAAGCGAAATTATAGCGAGCCGGCAGGGCAAAGACATAGGATGTGTTGCGTCCCAGTTCGCGCGGATTGATAGGCGCCGCTCCGATATGGAATTTGTCGGCATTGATATCGTTCCACTGCTTGGTGGTAAAGACCATGATCGGAATATCCTGGCGTAGACTATCGCTCTTCCAATCAGGGTGGCGGAGGGTGATTATCGGACCTTCTTCATATTCGTCTGCTTCCCCTTCGATAGATTGCCCTTGCCACTCCGCAGTGATGACGGAATATCCGGTCCAGCTCTCAGGCAAGGCGAAGGCAAAACCATACTGGCTATCACTATAGACTACCTTATCATTTTCGTCTTCTTGTTCTTCGATGGTTACCTGGGAAATCAGCCAACTATCCCCTTCTGGAGAAACGGTAATACCTATCGCCTGTTCACCACTAACGCCATCGCTGGTCGCGGAAACTAAGCGGCCGGTCACTTCATAGGTGCCATCAAGCTTAGCGATTATTTCCTCTATGATTATCTCGTCCGGCCATGGGCTTGAGGTAAGCCGTCCGGGTGCTTGGCTCGGATTAGCTTTCCATTGGGAGATCAAGGTGGTCGCGACCAGATCCTGGTAATTGCTCTCGATATCTTGGGGTGCTGTAGGGGAAAGCAAAGACACGTCCTTGAGACGGTGGCCGAAATCAGCTACTACTGCTTCGACTTCCCTTTCCTGGTCATCTTCTGGCTGAATCTGCTCCAAGGCATTATCCTGGCCCACTAAGGACTCGTCCGCATCATTCCTTTGGACATATCGGGACAAGAGATATAGGGCGCCGGAAAGTAGCAGGAGGATGACCGCGGCCATCAGAAGCTTTCTCTGCCGATCGTGGTTATTTTCGGTCATATAGTTAGAAAGTTAAATGAATTATTTTGGCCGCGTAAAGCCGCCAAAGCTCTTAGGATTATAGCACTTTTAGGGCTTTTACCCAAGTCACCGATATTATACGTGGCCCAGGTGCGGG
>CAZSAA010000009.1:0-16287 GCA_964604915.1 uncultured Gammaproteobacteria bacterium | reverse complement strand
ATAATGTCCTATGGCAAAGCCAAACTTCCCAAGGCCAAGCAACCTAAACTGCCAACTTGGGTCAAATTCAATTACAGGCGGCCTTGGAATATTGAATTCTTTGACCGGCACGCTTGGATCAAAGCAATCTTGATCCGTTTACTCAAGGGAGTAATCTGGATTATCCTTTATCTGAAGGTCGCGTTGTTATTGTTACTAGCCTTCACCTTCGCTTTCGCCAGGAAAGCGACCCTACCAAAATAAGAACCACTAAATTGGTTCTTTTTTTATTACTTCTCTAACGCTTTCGTTGTAATTCTGATTATCATATCTCCTTGGCCACCAGGGAAACAGCATGTGGCGCAAGCCCAGCAAGATTTGGCCTTCCTGATTAGCAATCATCACGCCTATACCTACTCTAGGTTACTTCTTTCCTGGTTTTTCCGTATATCTTATGATATTTATCTTCGAACATCGCCATGCTTATCACGTCATAGTACTGCTCGGCATGGAACACATCGTCCCTCATCCTTCCCTCCTCCTGGAAACCTAAGCCCTGATACAAGGCCAGGGCATGCGCATTCTTTTCCAAGACCCCCAAATTCAACTTATGAAGCCGCAAGGTATCAAAAGCATAGCGCATCAGCCAAAGCATCGCTTGCCGGCCAAGGCCCTTACCTCGGAAGTCATCCTCCCCGATGATTATGAACAGATCCGCATTATGATTTATCGGAGAAATACGGGAAAGCCCCATAAAGCCGACAGGTGCCTTATCCCAGGTAATGGTAAAGAACCGTTTGCTCCTGTTCTTGCGGTAATCAGCGAACCATTCCTCCTGCTGCTTGAGAGTCGTCTTCACTCCCAAAGTATCGCCGATATAGCGATTAGCTAGCGGATTGTTAAGCCACTTGACCCGGTACGGGATATCCCGTTTCTGATGCCCCCTTATCTCCAGCATATCGCGCAAATTAATTAACATTTATTTCCCGTCGCGCTACCTTGCTCAGCCAAGGCAGACATATCCATTCCGGCGCGAGCTTGGCAAAAAGCCAGGTAAGGCGACTGGACCAACCCGGATATATGCTCTTGCGGCCGCGACGCAGCTGACGAAGGCTTATCTGCGCCACCCGCTCGGCTGACATAGCATATAGATTAGCTAGATATCCTTGGCTCTCGATACGCTTGGTAACATCAATATTGGTCTTCATCGGGCCGGGAAAAGTGACGCTCACCCGGACGCCCTTGCCCCTTAGCTCTTCATTGAGCCCCAAGGAAAAATGCTGGATGAAACGCTTGGAAGCCGGGTATATCGTCTTATATCCTATCGGACTAAACGAAGCGACGCTCGCGACATTGAGAATATGAGCGGGCATATTGCGCGAAAGGTTCTCAAGCAGGAGACGGGTAAGCATGACTGGCGCGGCGACATTGAGATTTATCATCCTTTCCAAATACTCTAAATTACTAGCCAAGAAGCCCTTGCTACCACCCATGCCAGCATTGTTTATCAGGAGATTGACTTGGAAGCTCGCATTTATCCACTCGGCCAAAGCTACTATATTAGCCTTCACCGTGAGGTCAGTTTCATATACGTGCGCCTCTACGCCATATCCCCTGATTTCTGTAGCTAATGTATCCGCTCCCTCCTGCGGCAAGGATACCAGGATAACCCCTGAGCCAGCTTTAGCCATCTCTAGGGCGAAACAGCGTCCCAAGCCTTGGCTGGCGCCGGTAATTACCGCGAAAGTTCCTTTATTCATAGCAAAAAATGTATTGATTTAAGTAAGGTGTGGGTAGTTATAGGATAGCGCGTTAGTCCCGAGAAAACAAGGTTTTGCTATCCGTTTACCGCTATCTCGCAGACTACGAAAGCAACATAGGCTAAGAAAAGGAAGAATGATTCGAGCCTGGTAAGCCGCTTGCCGGTCTTCATGAGATAGAAGAGGAGGCTGGCGCAAACGATCATGAAAGCGCCGGAAACATAGATTATGCTGGCATCGAACTGGAAAGGATTGATGAGGGCGATAAGGCCAACAATGATAGTAGCATCAGCGATGACGGTACCAAGAATGTCGCCGAGTGCTAAACTATCCTGATGTTTCTTAGCCGCCTTGAGCGAGAAGACTAGTTCCGGCAAAGTAGTGCCTAGTCCTAACATAAACATACCGATAAACATTGGACTCACCTGCCAGGAGGCAGCCAGCTTCACGCTATGTTCGATAGTGAGTTGCGAGGCGAGCAGCAGCACGACGCAACTGCCAACTAAGAAAGCAATGTCTGATCCCTTAAATTTCTTCCGCGGCGTCTTAGTATCATACGCGTTATGCCGGAGGACAAAATAATAGAAAGCGAGGCCGATAACGACTAACAGGCCGCCATCCAGACGGGTATAGGCACCATCTAATCCCAAAGCTACGGCGATGGCGAGAGCGCCGATATGGAGAAAGCTTTTCTTGATCACGCCGCTCTCTATCTTCAATTCTCGGCCGGATAGGAAGGTAACCAGCGCGAATACCAAGGTAAGGTCAGCGATATTGGAACCGAATAAGGTACCCAGCCCGAGCGACGGGAACCCTTTGATTGCCGAACCGACTGCTACGAAAGTTTCTGGCAGCACGGATATTACCGCTACGATGATAAAGCCCACCACATAGCGGGACAAGCCGAAACTCTCGGCCAGGCCGCTCGAATAACGGATGGCAAAATCAGCCGCTTTTATCACTAAAAACAAGGAGACGGCGACAAATATCAAGTCTAAAATCATAATTTAATGTAATCGCATGGCGCCATAGGCGCATATATCAAAATTATACAAGGAAAAAGAAAAGACCGCCATCCTGTAAAGGTAGCGGCCTAAATTTTATCACTCTTTTCCCGGAATCAATTCCGACGCCAGGATAAAATTCTGGGCACTGATAGAATACATGGACAGCAGATGTTTGGCCTCCAAAGTATCTACCAGGGTATGGAGAGTAGCGCCACCCATCAAACGCTTGGGCACGGCCGCCCAAGTCAAGCCCTCCAGCAAGAGCGCCTGTTTCACTGACAAGAGGTCATCCTCGCATAAGACATAGACCTCGAAACCTAACCGCTGAGCCATTGCCTCGATTTCTTCCTGAGCCGGAACGATGATGTCCAAGTAAGGATTGAAGAGGGATCGCCTATCCACAAAAATCCCTTCGAAAAATCTCCCATTGAGGAAGCGCGGAAAGAAGGCCGACCATTTCCTTACCTGCTCGATGATTTCCTTTTCCGATCCTTGCAGTCCAGCCTGTCGCGCCCGATATGTCCAACAGACGAATTGCGTCGGACTCATCTCCGCTTTAAGGAATTGGCTCTGCAACGCTTCCATCTGCCGCTGATAAACCTTAGCCTCACATATAGCGAGCATAGCCTCGTCCTTCTTTTTCTTGCCTAAAGCCAGACTCTCATATTTGTCAGCCAGGTCATCGCCTATGTGAAGGACATGGACGAAATCGACGTTAGGAAGAGCCATGAGCGCCGAAAAATCCATGTCATCGGCAAAGAAGAATTTCCAGACTTCTAATGCGCACAATATCACGATATTATCCAGATCCTCAGCTAGTTTCTTGGCAATAGCTAATCCGTGTTTATCGACCAGCTCCTGATTCACATCTAAAGAACTATCGATATAAACGAGCTTTAGCCGCTCGAAGCTATCATCACGACAGGCGTGTACAATCAAGCTCTTAATGGACTGTCCCATTGTCCCATTAGCAGCGATTATTTCCATTTACTATCCTCCTATTTTTTAATTAAATTTATACTGATTATCAAAAACGCCGATAAAGAGCGGCTTTGATAATCAGTATAAGCTTAATTTCCATGTCAAAGGACGAATCAAAAATAATACAAAATATCCTCATATCTGTCAATGATATGAGGATAAATAGGCTAATATTTGAATATTTTTTGTTTAGCGGTCCAGTTCTGCCTGCCAAGCCTTGATACTCTCCAGAAAGTTGGCTTTCAAGTCGCCGGTCAAGGATTCCCCCGGTGGCAAGACTTCCAACAGCGGATTGACCTTCACTCCATTTTTGACCATCTCATAGTGCAGGTGCGGGCCGGTGGAAAAGCCAGTTGAGCCAACATAGCCGATGATATCACCCTGAGCAACCTTCTGCCCAGATTTCACCGCTATCTTAGACATATGACCGTAATTGGTACTATATGTCCCATTGTGCCTTACTTTCACCATGTTACCATATGACCCGTTCCAAGCAGCAAAACTCACGGTGCCATCACCGACGGAGCGGATAGGGGTACCGGAAGGAGCGGCGTAGTCTATCGCCCGGTGGCCGGTTGAGACATTGAAGGCTTCGACGTAGCGCTGGCCGGTAGTGAAGCCCGAAGAGATATATTTGAAAGCGACCGGCGCTTTAAGAAACATCTTCTGCACCGAATTCCCTTCCTCGTCGAAATAGCCGGCATTATCCGGATCGCCGTCGAAATAGAAGAGGCGATACTGCTTCCCGTCGTTCATATATTCCGCCGCTAGCATCCGACCGGGACGGATATATTCTCCGTCCAGATATCTTTCTTCATAGATGAACCGGAAAGTATCTCCTACGCGCGGATCCATCGCGAAATCTATCGTCCATTGGAAGGCGTCCGCCATATCGATTATCGCTCGCTCGTCGATGCCGCCAGCGATAGCGTCCTGATAGAGGGAAGATTCGACCTTCCCTTCCTTGGTAATGACCTTCACTTCATACGGGATATCTTCTACGACCGCGGCAAACGATCCCGCATTAGCCGTTACCCGCAATTGCTGCTCCGTATTGAACTTATACACCACCTCCCTGAGAATATCGTCACTATAGCCATACACAAGTTCGATGCTATAACCGGCCCGGATATTGGCTAAATCATACGATTCCTTGGCCGCTTCATATATCGCCATCGTGGTCGTCGCGTCCAAGCCTCCTCTGGCCATTGCTTCACTATATGTGTCCCCACTCTCGATAGCGACTAGCTGCGTACGCGTTTCTGGTAAAATCTGAGCAGCCGGGACGTTATCCGTAGCGTCGGCGGTATTGAGAGCCGACAAAGAACCGTTCCGGAAATATAGCAAAGCGGCGGCAATGAGCAGCGGCGTGACAATCATTATATATCTAGTTGATGGTTTCATAGAGAAAATGCGTTTGGATAAATATTACTCATACTACCAAGAAATGGATGGCAAAGCAAGAATTTTTTAGATAAATAGGCTAATATATCAAAAAAGCTATCGTTACGATAGCCTCTTTTTATTATTCTCATACACACCTATGCACCCACCGTCTCCGCTCGGAAATATGAGCCATATCTCTTCTCGAAGTTCGGCTCATAGGCCTTGGCAATCTCATAGAGGTTTCCCCTGCCCGCTTCGGAAAGTGGCAAGCTGCTGATGATATCTTCCAAGCAACGCTCTCTCCGGCCTTTGCCGACGTCAAATAACTCACCGAGATTGAATAGTTCAAAGACTATGCTATAGCCTCCGAGCAGCGCCGATCTTTCCCGGCTAAGTCCCATAACCCGCAATATTTCTATGGCTTCACCACTAGCGTCATTACCATGCCCGTGATCAAGGGAATAGAAACGGCGAAGGAAGCACCTAGAGTCTTCGTAGTTGAATCCCAACAAAGAGAATATCCGATTAGGATCGGATCCATTCTTCCCTTCCTCGAAATCGGAGAGGATGTCGAAGACAATAATCATTGCCTTTACCATCGGATCGCGATGGTCGCGGCTGGCCAATGACTTGGCGTATTGGTACTGGTTTTTACTAAGCATATCTGTGGGTTTTTGGTTGTTTAAAAGTACGATAACAAAAAATAGTACCATGCCGGTACTATTTTTTCAATCCCTCCATATTATCCACTATTTCTCGAACAGTTCTTTCTTCTTGAACCGCGACAAGGCGCAAATGACTGGTTGTTCAAAGGAGGCTTGCCGATCGATGAGGTCATCCGTGAAATAGCCGATACAACCATTGCCCTGCTTGGTATTTTCCATTCCCCGTATCTCATCCATCACGTCGCCGAGCTCACGGCCACTTTCCTTAACCATTCTCACTATCCTCTCCGGCATGAATAAACCTTCCCCTCCGGCATAGCCCCAGATTCCCTGTCGATCGACGATAGCCACGAATCCCATTAGGAAAGTACCCAGTTCCGTTTCGTTGAAACCGCCCTCCAACCCCACCCCATAATCGGCCTCCAACGCCTGTATCGCCGCCTGGGCCCGATTCTTGGCTCCTAACATGATCTCTGAAGCGTTCATCGGCATATCAGCCACGCCCGAAGGTACCGATACGCCGATTGCCTCGCACCCACCTAGCATCTTCTTAAAAGCGGAACTGACCGCTCCTACCTTTACCGGGTTCTTGGACCCGACCGCTACTTTTATCATATTCATCAATAGCGCCGAACTGGCGCTTTAGTTATATCCCCATTATACCAAAAACCACCGCTATTTACATCCTTATCCCTAAGCGCTAATATTATATATCGCTCATTAACCTCAAAACTATATAGATTATGGAAAAAATTAGTAACACCGAAAAGATCGAGGAACTCCTTAAAGAGTTGCCGCCCGGAAGCCGCGCCAAGATGCGCTTCGTTCTCGAACGGCTATTCCGCTTGCCACGGACCGGCTGGGTAGACAGGAAGATATCGGATCCGGAAACGGTGGGCGAGCATACGTATGACATATACCGGCTCGCGCAATCCCTATTCGAAGGCTTAGCGGCAATGATTGTCGTCCATGACGCAGCCGAAAGCGACCCGGCCGTAGGGGATATCCGGACTGACCATATGTGCCCGCTCCAAAAGCGCTGGACGCTCGAAGAAAAGCATATCGCCGAAACCCGGGCCATGATCGAGATCTGCGCCGACCTAGGCCAGGATGGTATCGAGATATTCGAGCTGTTCTATGAATACGAGCAGCAAAAAACTAAACGAGCCAGGCTCGTCAAGCAGCTAGACAAGTTGCAAGTGATCATGAAAGCGACTGAATACGAACTACAGGGCGAGAAGGTCAAGGCAGAAGAATTTAGCGCCGAACTAATTAAGGATTCCTGCCTGTTGGAAATTTTGGGAAAAACTAGAGCAAGGATAAGTAAAGCGCCCGTTTGATATGGGCGCTTTTTTATATAAAGAGCAACTTCACTAAAAAAGAGCTGCTTGACACAGCTCTCCGGTATAAATTAATTCTACAGCAGCATATATCTCGACCTTATAAAAATCGTATAGGCGAGCTCTTTCCTTATCTTTTCGTTATGCAACACGACCGAGAAATAGCTATCGTATTTACTATACTTATGCATAGCCTGGACTATGATAAGAAGGAAATCATCAATACTATCAAGGATAGGATTGCGGCGTAATATGAATTTTTTCTGCTTCTTCTTAAGCATGCTCAGGGTCTGAAACAGCGACCCTAACTCTTCAGGGCTCATTGAGTTTATCATCTTAATCATCTCAAAGATAGTATTCATGAATTCTTTCGCACTAACGTCTTCAGCGGACTGCGCAATTTTCAAGAAAAAATTATTTGCTTCCATATATTTAATTTTGAATGTCCAAAGTTTATATCTATGATTGGATAAATTTATCAAAAATAAGGGAAACTGTCAACGGAAAAATTTTCAGGAGATACTCTGACCCTGTTATAGCAATTTATCAGCCCAAGCTAACGTCGCGCCCCTATTTCTTCAAGCTATCTCGAATTTCCCTCAGCAGCAATACCTCCTCGCTCGGTTCCACCGCTTTCTTCTCTTCCTTTTTTTCTTCTTTTTTCTCTTCCTTCTTCTTCAATCGGTTTAGTTGCTTGATGACGAAGAATATCGAAGCAGCGATAATCAGGAAATCAACCACCGTATTGACGAAAGTTCCGTAGTTCAGGGTGACTGCTTCCGTTCCTTCGCTCGCCCGCTTGAGGACCAGGCTGAACCTAGAGAAATCGATACCGCCAAGCAGCAAGCCGATGGGTGGCATTATCACATCAGAGACGAAAGAACTGACTATCTTACCGAAAGCGCCGCCGATGATGATGCCGATTGCCATATCCACGACATTGCCTTTGACGGCGAACTCCTTGAATTCTTTGAGCATATGTTTAAGTTACTTAATAATCCGACTTGACAATCTTCTTAACGACCGACCCCTGGAACAAGCGAAAGGCAAAACGTTTCTCTTTTTCATAGACTATCGGTACGCCCAAAAGACGACCGCACTTATGGCAGATAAACTGAGGCAGTCGATTGAAGGATTCGTTCATCAGATCACTGTAATCTTTTGACTTATATATCCTATCCAGATACATCCGCTTCAATATTCCTGGGCCATCCTTCTGATAAAATGCTAGGAACGCGCCACAACCTTCACAGCTAACCTCTAGCAGACGCGAATAGCCTCCCCGATGCTTCTTATATTTATCATTTTTCAACCTATCCATAATAAGAATAAAAATTAAGCTCATTACCTCTCTCTTTGCCGTTTGGCCTCAGAGATGACAATGGATGTTGCTACCGCCACGTTAAGCGAACTGGCCGAGCCGCCCATCGGAATGCGGATCATGGCATCCATTAATTCCCGATATCCAACGGAGAGGCCCCATTTTTCATTTCCTACTAAAAGTACCGTCGGCTGATTGAAATCATGTTCATAGATGGTGTTATCGCCCTTTTCATCCGTACCGACGATCTGCAGGCTGGCATACCTTTTGCGTATACTATTGATCCAAGGCTCTAATTCCTTCTGCGAAGGTAAGCGGACGATCGGGAGGGAAAATAACGATCCGGTAGTAGCACTCACAGTTTCCGGATCATAAGCATCAACGGCATGACCAGTAATTATCAATCCGTCGACTCCGAAGGAATCACAAGAACGGATCAGGGTGCCCAGATTGCCAGGGCTGGACGGCCGGTCAAAGACGACTACCAACAGATTGTCACTTACTTTGATATCATTCAAGTCGTCTTTAGGAATTTGGGCTAAAGCGAGCAATTCCGAAGTTTCTTCCTTATCGCTAAGTTTTGCTAGGAGCGCCTCGGAAAAATCGTAGTGGGTTTCAGCTTGGGAGCTACTCAGGATATCTCTAGCCCAATTCGATAGGCCTTTTTCTGAAGAATACAAAAAAGCTTTGATTTTCCATTGATATTTAATGGCATTATTGATATTCCTGACTCCTTCGAACAAGAACCCCTCTTTGTTTCGTTTCTCCCGATTAGTCTTTAGAGCGTTTATGAGCTGAAACTGGGCATTTTCTTTGTTTATCCTTATAATTTTCATAGTTTTCTTAGACTAAGATCGCATATAAGTCGTTAGATTAGCGCTAACTTAGCCATACTAATTAATTATACAACAAAATGGCGGGAACACGCCACTTTATGGATATTTTCAGATGTAAACTACCCCGGGACAAAACCCCGACGGATTGTTTAGTAATAAATTACCTATGTTGACCATCTTTAAATTATGCTATATAATAATAATGCAGTGAAAATTGCCCTGCCCGTGGATACGGGTCCGAGATCCGCAAGTCTCGCCTTATCGGCGAGATTTTTGCTTTATAATGGTTAAATCGGCTTTTATGTCCTGGGCATTAATGACTAAATCAGATTGTTGGACAAACTGGGTTTGGGCATAGCCACCTTTGATTAAAATTAACTTCTTACCAATGCTTTTCAAATATCTAAAAAGACCAATGAAATCAGCGTCACTAGAAAATAAGCATAGGGTATCATATTTATTTACCAGCCTGATAGCATCGATGCAAATTTCGACATCAAAGTTACATTTTGGTATTTGAACGTATTTTCCCTGAGCATCATAGGTTATTGACCGAGTATTAACGTGTTCTTCTAGCTCGCTTAGATAATGCTTGATATATTGGATGTGCTTGGTCACGGCGTTAGTTTTTCCAAAATTATCTCGAGCTAATTTTATAATATGGATTGATTTAGGCCTTTTTTGATCAACCCCATAATAAAACTTCGATTGCCTTGAAAAAATATTACAAAAATCAAATAACTGCCCAATGTCTACATTCAATTTTTGGCCAGGTTCAAGCTCATTATTACCGCTATCACGACGATCTTTTTCATACCAATAATCAACATTTCCAAAATCAACCAAAGATAGGATGCGGCCAAATCTTGGATCGATATTCAAGGATAATCTTTTCGCTTCTTTTTGAAAATCTGACAGGCGCATACATCTTGGCTTAAATCTACTAATTAATTTTGATAAATCATTTCTTGATGCTAAAAAAGTTCCATTGATAAATATTATATCACTCATCATACGGGCCAGCAACCGCAAATATCTTTACGAGGATTCTCTTTCGTTTAGCAATAATCAAAACGCAAATTTGCTATTATACCTAAAAAACCCTGAACTATTCGTTCAGGGCTTTTATCGCAGACTCAATATTCTTCCTTGCGCTATCCTCATACTTTTGCTGGAAAAACTCCGTCAAATAGATGCTCGGCCTATCCAAGAAGGACTGAAGGATATTCGATCGACCATTGGCGAATAGGTTGGCTGGCACCGAGGAGTATTCTTCCCTGACCAGCCTATTACTTTCCTTGAACTTGTCCGCCTGCCCGAGGTTAGAGATATCAATATCTAACATCAGTTTAGCATCATGATCATCAGGGACTTTTTCGTGCTTAGTGGCGATTATGATAGCCTTCACTTTATCGATCAAGCCAGTCGGCAAATCGAAGCTATTCATTACCACCTGCGCTAAGATAGCGCTCCGTTCTTCATTGTCAGAAGCGCCAATCTCATAGATGGCATCGTGATACCAGATAGCCAGTTCCAAGGCGTCAATATCCAGAGCTAAATGCCTGACGGCTTGGAATTCTGCCAAGCAGTGACTTATATGCTCAAGGTTATGATATTTCCGATGCGGCTGGGAATATTGGATCAGGATATCGGAATAGGCGGCGATAATCTGGCCGTCTGGAAAGGTACCCAGTCGATGCCAGAGGGCGAGCCAATGATCTTTGCCACAATATCTAATATTGTCTTTCATATTTTGTTTTTTTAAAGGTTCCATAAATATCCATTAAAGATTAGAAAACATACCATAACCATCATCGACCGTCAATGCGACTGAATTCCACCCCGAGGTGCAATATTATGGGGTGCCAAAAAAAATTACCACCCAGGTGTTAACTTAGCCATAAGATTCGAAAGGATCGTGGATTACGTTAAGATTGAGGCGATGAGGCTACTCCACTAAATAAGTCTGCCTAACGATATTATAATTGTTAAATGTAGTGTCATCTTCCGACTTTAAATCGATTGCTTCTAATTTTTTTGATAACTTCTGTAAATAAGCAAAAAGCGCAGGCCTATTAGTACTCGAGCCGCCCGAATGATCATCGATGACGATAGCTAGCTTACGATTATCTTTCTCGGCTAAATCCTTTAAATATTCGGTAGTTTTCTTATAGAAATCTTTGACTGACAATGAATTAATCAGATTTTCTATCGGATTAAGGCCTCTGATAACTAGTAGCCGCTCTCCATTTTTGGACTCGGTTTCAATCAGCATAAAGGCTCCGGCCAATCTTTCGTGCTTTGTTTCCGGATTTTGCCTGATGATAACGGAAGTAAAATTGGGAAATTCTTTTAGGATACTATTGTACTTTGAGGCCCAACAAGCATCAGCGATATGGCCAGAAAATTCAGTCAATAATCCTCTGGTCGGAATTAATTGGATTTTAGAGACATCTTTGGCTTGGCCGCCCATGTTTTGCAATAAAGCCATTTCGTCACTGATAGCCTTAGCCGATATTATCTCGTCAAACATCTTTTTAGCCTTCTTGTCAGGAAAATATTTTGACATCGTCTCTTGATTAGTAATGTGATCAACAAAATCTAGGACCCAAGATATGTCATTAAGTTTCGGCTTGCCTAAATCGATATCCTCTAGATCAAAATCTAGGCTTTGCTTATTTTTAGAAAAACTTATTAAAAACGTTACCCGCCTTAATAATTCGTTAAATTCGTTATTTCTCGCTAGAATAGAAAAGTTATCTTGGAATCCTTTTATATCCCTTACATTAACCGATTCAAGCGAACTTATCTTCTGGCTGACACCTTCCTTAGCCCGAGGATTGGGCATATCGTCGAGCTTCTCTCTCAATCCTTCGATTAGCTTCAACTTCTTTTCTTCTATATTTTCTAATAATTTACTAAGAGGAAATTTTTCTTGATATAAATTCTTAGCATTCTTGATGGAATTGACCAATACAGAAAATCTATTTAAAAAATGTTCATTGAATCGATGGTCTTCCCTAGCCTCGATATCGGATGTAGCGACTAATAACTCCTGGCTTGGCGTAAAATTACGATTAAGCTCCTTTAGTTCTCCCTTATTTTTATAACCAAGGTGGTTATTTATTATATTCTTAAAATTCTTATCATCACTATTCCCCCACTTAGCCTCTTTTAGCCGGACATACGACTGGAAATATGACAGATACAAGGAGCTATTATCTTCTTGTAATAAAACTTCCGGATTGAAGTTTTCCGCAATTATTTGTTGCTTAAATTTCGCAAATCTTTCCCAGAGCTCCCTCAAACCGTCATTGCCGCCCTTTTTCAACCTTAATTTCTTTATGGTTTCTCGGTCATTACCATTAACCCCTTTGATGATATTATAATTATCAACGTTAGCGAAAGCCCCAAATATTTCTGAGGTTTTAGCAACCAGCTTGTCTAGTGGCGGATTGAAGTATTCATTGACTTTTACGATCTGAAGGAAATCTCGAGACAAGGAGATCAATTCATAACCGAAGTCGCGGCTGAGATCATCGAATCTTTCAATATTATCTATTAATGATGACGGCTTTTTTGCTTCGATTAATTTTAAGGCTATTTCTTGATTTAATCCTTTGAATTTTATCAAATTATCAACTAGCAAGTTAATCTTCCCCGCCTCGATTAATTTATTAGCTAAGCCCTTGTTAGGCGCAAAACTTAGGCCTAAATCTTCCTGGCTACGGGATAGGACTCTTTCATTAGATAGAGTTATAAAGAAGGAGGTTAAGTTTTGATTTTCCTCTTTTGTAAATAAGCCTATATTCTTAATATAGAAGGAATCTCCCGGCTTATTTTTAATACCGGCAATGATTGAAAAAAAGGAAGTAACCTTCTCGCCTATATTATTTTCAATGAACTGGTCAAGTTTATCGCCAGTAATCTGGAAATCTAAGCCTGACAAACAATCATTCTTAATAGCATAGACCAGAAAATTATCGAGAGAACCGGCCTTGCTTATCGCTGCAACAAACTTATTTTTATCCTCAACTGTTAGGTTAAGAAAGCCCTTGCTGGTTAATTTGTCTAGAGATTCGGCGTCGTTAACTTTTTCCAACAAATAATCAAGAAGGCCACAATGTTCGAAATATTTTAAATTAATATCACCATCAGCTAATCTTTCTCCAAAGTTATCGATCAATCCCTTTAAGGTTTCGGTACTTGGCTTAAAGTTATCAAGATTTGATAAAATAACACTATCTTCACCCGAATCAATTAATAATTGTAAGATTTTATCAGATAAATCAGAAGATTTTCTTATATATGTTTTTACCGCTTGCTGATAACCGTTTTCCCATAACTTGATGATAGCTTCTTCGCCAATGTCATATACCCTACTTATATAGGCCGCCAAGACATCCATATCACCTTCATTTATGATGTCTTCGAAAGTGTCAGGGGAAATTTCTGGCCGAAAGTCAAATCTCCTTAAAATATAATAACTTTGCCTATTTCTCTTTAATTTCTCAATTAATAGCTTTGTATCAAAGTCAACGGAATAGTTTGTGGTTCGCTGCAAAAGAAGGGGTCCATAACCGTCTTCGGCCATTTCATAAAATTTTTCTGAATCTTTAATATACTCATGGCTATAATTGTCATTATTATCGCCTAAAACTAAAGTTATATCAGAAACAAATTCATCTCTCACCTTCTGATATTCTTGTTTATCTTCCGCTGATAGGCTATGACTGATTTTCTCATCTTCGATTTTTATGCCATAACGAAGGATCAGTTGATAGGCTTCTTTCAATTCCGATGGAGATTTGATGTATTTATTAATAAACTCCAACATCAAATTTTCGTTACTTGAACTATGACGTCTGCACTTTAAAATTTTATCCAAAGCCCAAAGCGGATTAGTTTCGGGAAAACGATCAAAATGGTGTAAAAATTTCGCCACCACATCATCTACCCCATTATTAAATAGATCTTTAGCCACCAAGTTACTAAAGGACTCAAATTTGGGGAAAATAGCGGAATAGTACAAATCATTCTGTTGCTTGTTTTCTATCATCTTATCCGCCACGAACGACGGCAAGGTTTTGAAGTTATAATAAGCACGATCCCTATAAAAACTATCGAGAACTGATAACTTATTTAAAACGACAAGGGCATCCGCATCCAACTCCCTTGTCTCTAAATTATATTTAGTACTACTTTCATTTCTGTTATATTCATGAGAATTCGATAGATATTTTATCGCCTCTTTATAAAAAGACTCTTTCCTGCCCTCGTTAACGGCCACATCCAAAATATCTTCCTTATCGACCTCCTCATCTTTTTTGTATTGTATCTCGGGATTCTTATGAAGTTCGGAGGTGCCCAGGCTTAATAGCAATAGGTGGTCATAATAACAGCTATCCGCGGTCGCATACTCGCTCAATAAGTCATTCTCGGCTTTAGCGGTTAACAAGCTTTTTAAGTCTGCGATATCTTTTTCAATATCTTGTACCGGCTTATCACCGATATTAGCTCGCCAATCCATCAATTCCTGGCTCCAATCATGGATAATCTCTTCGGCTTTCTTATCTTGCCCGATTTTTTTTAGATAATTACTAAAATACTCTGCCGCTAAAGCAAACTCTTCATTAATTCTATGCCAATATGTTTCTTTGTCCCCCGTGTTTATTCTTTCAAATTTCATATGATAAGAAATGATGAAAATATTGCCTTAGAATACTAATAACCATATTGTAACATTTTTTGAGATAATGGCAAAAAACGCGATTTACAAATTCAAACTTTCAGGATAATGCCGGTTTTTGTATTGATTTGGCAAGGATAATAATGTATCAGCCATGGCCATATCGCCCGAATCCCAGTATACTGATTAGATGGCTGTTAATTATCAAATAACCATGAACATATGAACAAATATATAAATGCCTTGCTCATCGCCGTTGCCATCATCCTCCTACCCTCCTTAGTTGTTGCCCAGTATGATGACAGCCAACCCTTTGCCGACTACGGCTGGTATAGCGAACCGGCGATCGAGATAACCGGACCGCCGGATATCATCTTCCCGGTCCAGGGAGTAGTGAATTTTAGCGATGATTTCGGGGACGGACGCAGCGGCGGCCGCGTCCACGAAGGCAACGACCTTATCGCCCCCAAGCTGACTCCCATACTAGCGGCCCGAGGCGGCCGGATAGTTTCGGCCGCTACCACCGAACCGAGCTACGGCTACCTGATATCTATCGTCGGCGATGATGGCTATCGATATAACTATCTCCACATCAACAACGATACGCCCGGCACCGATGACGGCCAAGGCGGCCTGGAATATGCCTATGCCCCCGGTATCAGCCAAGGCGTAACGGTTACCCAAGGGCAGCACATCGCCTGGGTCGGAGATTCCGGCAACGCCGAATCCACGGTTTCCCATCTTCATTTCGAAATAAGGCTGGCTGATGATACGGCCATCAATCCCTTCCCCTATCTCCATGCCGCCTTGGAAATCTACGGCTTCGACGTGGACGAAGCTAAATACGCCAGCCGGACGATAAACGAAGATAAGGGGCTGGTAGCGGATCCTAATATCCCCTCATATTGTGTTTCCGGCTCCCTCATCCGCATCCCGTCCGTATCCTCGGTATATTACTGCGGCGCCGACGGCAAACGCTACGTCTTCCCTAACACTCAGACCTACAATACTTGGTATGCGGATTTTTCCACCGTCCAGGTGATCGCCCCCGAACAGATGAGCAAGATAATGTTGGGTGGCAACGTTACCTATCGTCCGGGAGTCAAATTGGTAAAGATACAGACTGATTCCCGCGTCTACGCCGTCAGTCATGACGGGACATTGAGGCTGATGATAACGCCAGCCATCGCCGAGAAGTATTACGGCAAAGATTGGAACAAGAAAGTAGAGGACATTCCCGACGCCTTCTTCACTAACTATACCGTGGGGGATTCGGTTAATAATTGAAAGGCTAGATAAATCCCTTAAATATAGGAAAGAGCG
>CAZSAA010000008.1:19670-27964 GCA_964604915.1 uncultured Gammaproteobacteria bacterium | reverse complement strand
AGTGTTTGATTTTTCCCGAAAAACCCGTTTTTGATTTTTCAGAAAATCGAACACCCAAACTTTCGCTAATTTTACAAACTAAAAAGGAACTAGCAAGTGCTAGTTCCCCGATAGTAGCCTCTAGGGGAGTCGAACCCCTGTTGCATGGATGAGAACCATGCGTCCTAACCGTTAGACGAAGAGGCCAGTATCTGGCCATGGAGGCGGGAATAGCCGGCAAAAAATTGCTGCGCGTCCATCTTTTTTCCGCCTTCAAGTTGTAATTGTAATATAATTAATTTTCCTTGTCCACACCCGACGCTAATCTGGGCATTTTTTATAGATATTTCCCCTATATTAGTTGATATTTCCGTGTTTTCCGCTATATCTGCCGCAATCACCTTTATCATTTTCCCGTCAGGCAGGAAGGAAAAGGCGCCCGGCCAAGGGTGATAAGCCCGTACTTGCCGCTCTATCTCTTCCGCGTTCCTTTTCCAATCAATCAGGCCGTCTTCTCTGTTGGTCATCTTCACGTATGAGGCGAGCGAGTCATCCTGCACTTGGGCGGTAGCCTTGCCTTGGATGTAGTCGATGATGGCTGGCGGTAATATCTTGGCCCCTAGGATAGAAAGCTGGTCATGCAAGCTAGCCAAGGTTTCCTTGGGATCAAGGATAACGTTTGCTTGCCGGATGATGGGACCGGTGTCCATGCCGGCATCCATCTTCATGACGGTAAGGCCACTTTCTTTGTCGCCGTTTAGTATCGGCGCGGCCAAGCAGCTGGCGCCGCGGTATTTAGGAAGCAGGGAACCGTGCAGGTTTATGCAACCATATTTGGGGATATCGAGGATGGATTGGGGAATGATCTTGCCATAGGCGACAACGACGATAAGGTCGGGAGACATTTTCTCGATTGTTTCATATGCCTCCTTGATCTTGACGGGCTGAAGTACCGGGATGCCAAATTTCTTGGCGGCCTGCTTGATCGGAGTTTCTAATATCTCCTGTTTGCGCCCAGTCGCCTTATCGGTCTGGGTTATCGCCAAGATAATCTCGAAGCGGCTGTCGGCAGCGAGCGCTTCGAAGCTAGGTACGGCGAAATCCGGCGTACCCATGAATATCGTCCTTATCTTTGGCTGGTTAGACATAATCGGCGGCTTAGGTTAATATATCTTTAGCATCATCTCCTATGTTATCATTATTTTTCGATCATCTATTATCGCTTCTGGGCTCTTTGGGTTATCCTGGTATCGCCATATTGATGGCAATCGAGAGCTCTTTTATCCCTTTCCCTTCGGAAGTGGTAATCCCTCCGGCAGGCTATCTGGCCGCCCAGGGGAAGCTTAGCATATACTTGGTAATATTATCCGGCATATTAGGCAGCCTCATCGGCGCCCTTATCAACTATTTCCTGGCCGCCTATCTGGGGCGGGCGCTGATATATTCCTTGGCTCGGATGAAATGGGCTAAGTATCTATTGATATCGCCCAAATCTATCGAGCGATCCGAATCTTTTTTCGCCCGCTATGCCGGTTCGGCCACCTTCATCGGTCGCTTAGTGCCGGTCGTGCGACAATTCATCTCTCTACCGGCTGGTTTCGTCCGCATGCCTCTGCCTAAGTTCCTTCTCTTTACCGCGCTCGGATCCGGCATCTGGGTTTCTATATTGGCAGTTCTGGGCTACCTTTTCGGGGCTAATGAACAAGTCCTTCAAGCATATTATGCGGAAATCGCCTGGGGTATGGTCGCCTTGGGATTAATCTTCCTTCTTTTTATCATAATCAAGCAGCGACGCGTCCGGAAGAGGCTAGATTCCTAATGCCTTGACGTCATCGGGTTCCATTCGGTCGATGAAGAGGACACCGTCGAGGTGGTCTATCTCATGTTGGATGGCGCGAGCGAGCATCCCGTCGGCCTGAATCTTCTTCTTATTGCCTTTTTCATCTAGGAAATTGCAAGTTACCCGCTTATGGCGGCTCACTTTCCCGAACACTATCTCGCCCTCCTTATTGATTATCGACAGGCAGCCTTCATCCTCTATCTGGGTTCCCCATGACCTTTTTGTTATCACCGGATTGATCAGGAAGAATTCCTGATTGCGCTGGGAAAGGCAGACAACACGGATGTTCTCTCCAACCTGCGGAGCCGCCAAGCCAGCCCCGTCCTTGGCTTTCATAGTCAAAGCCATATCCTGGAGCAGGGCTTGGATCTCTAGCTTGGCTATCTCTTCCACCATAAGTTCACGCGACTTCAAACGGAGGCGCGGATCGGGATGGATAAGTATGTCTAATATATTGGCCATAATATTTTTTTAGTCTTTCTTGCTTATTATCTTGAAGAAATATTGCCATTTCTGGCCATCCTTGCAGAGTTCTTTCGTGTCGTTCAAAGCTCGCCTTATCTCTTCCGGCGTCTTTTCTTTGCAGGCCTTGAAGACTGATGATCGCTTGAAAGAAGGGATGCCGAGTTCGCGGATGACGTCGAGGGCCATGTCCTGCCAAGGATATGCGGGAGCCTTCACCTTCTTGCGATTTTTCATGATGTCAGCGAATGAATCCATATTATTGGAGCCGGAAGACGAAACTCAGGTAGCCGACGCCTAGTTCGGTCTGGTATGAGAGCACTTCCGGCTCATAGCGGAATTCGGCGATAGCGCCAAGGGCGGAGGCGATGCATTTAATGCCGCAGGATTTGGCATCCCGGACCAGATTGCTATCCATCGCCAGGATCTGGGCCGGTCCTTTCTCACTATCGTTCAGATATTCTATCAGCCTATTATCGAATTTAGCTCCCTTGGGGGAATAGCCGCCAGGCGAGCTTTTCTTGAGGCGGTGTGACAGGTCGGCCGAGGCGATGATGGCACAATCTTCGTTATCTTCCGCCAGGGCTTCGGCTAATTTCTGTCCCATCCGGTATTGCTCCTCCAGGCTCAGTCCTTCCGCCTTGTTTATCACCGTCACTTTCGGATTGAAGGTCTCATCAAGCAGCAGGGCGAGCGGGATGGAGCTGCCATAATCGAGCATCTCCGGACTGGTTTGGTAGATCAGAAAGTCTTCGCGTATCTTATCACAGATGGCTTGGGACAAAGATAGTCGGGAACTGACCTTCTTGCGGCTGCCGATATAGCTGATTTCCTTGGTTCCTAGCCCCATATCGAAGCCCGATTGACAGACAAACGCCTGGTCCTGGACAGGGCCGTGCGGTGATAATACTATTATATTCTTGATCCCGCTATCCCTAAGCTCTTGCTTGACAATCTCGTATGAGTCTAAGGTCTTTTGGAGAAGAGCTCGGTTGGACTGGCCGATTTCCGGGATGAGGATAGGGGAGTGAGGGAGAATAGCGCAATATTTGATGCTCATAATTTCAGGATTATTCCTGGTCAAATATTGCCATAAATATCGTAGATAGTCAAAGTCAGGAAGAAACTAGAGATGGATGTCTTCCCCCAGGGGATATTTGGAGAGGAATTGGGGAGAGACGGTGATGATGTTATTCCAGTCATAGCCGAGTCCTTCAAAGATGCTGCCGCTGGCAAAGAGTCGCTTCCGGCCGCCTTCGATCAGATATACGGCTGGGGAATTATCGGATTTAAGGAGTTCGCCGTCGGAAAACATCACGGTTTCGCCACTGGTGTAGTTACTAAGCTCGATAGCGGAAGTCTTGATTATCTGCTTTCCCTTGAACATGGTATTGAGGAAGGCTTTATCCGGTATCGGATATTTATATCCATTTTCCACGTAGTATACGCCGCCAGTCTTAATGTCCTGCAAGAGGGCGCCGGTCGGATAACTGGAAGTAGCGGTGATAGCCGCTCCGTTTACGTAGCTATCCAATTCACCGGCTTCGGCGATCTGGACTTCTTCCTGGCTGAAGCCTAATTGCTTGAATACCTCTGGCGTGGCGAATTTGCGTTTTTCGTTATCGACGATGAGATACAAGCTGCCATCGGTATCCTTGACTAAGGAATAGTTAGCGAAGCGGATGGGCAAGCCCTTGTCATAGTTAGTCAGTTCGCTAGGCTCTACCTGGATTACTTTATTTGTCTCGAAGCGGGAGATAAAGGCAATATAGTTGAGGAAAGGTCGTTTATACCCGTTCTCTATCAGCCAGATTCCGGCATCGCCTTTGGCTTGGAGCAGGGAACCGTTGCCATATCGCTGGACGCGGACTTCCGGTGGCGTAATCGGGCTGGCCTCATCGCCGAAATACCTATCCATGAGCACGTATGTATTATAGTTTCCGTTATATACGTGCGGCGTATAGTTGTATAGGGCGGCGGTTGCTTGGTTTTCCGGGGTGACGCTCACCATCTCCGGGGAAGTGACGATAGCGTTGTATGTACCATCGCTGATAGCGGCAGCGATGCTTTTGAGACTTCCGTACTTGTCTTTGGCGATATAGGTTTGTCCTGCCTTATACGTATAGCGGTTGGGAGTATCGAGATAGGCGAGGAATTGCAAGGAAGCGCTGTTTATCTGTTTGCCTATCCCCTTATAGTATGGGTTGCAGGCCAGCCCATCGGAACAGCCGTATCCGGTCGCCCAATCGAGCAGATCTTGGCTGGGGTTTTGTTTTTCGATCAAGCTGGCTTCTTTCTGAAGCAGGACTAGGAGGAATTTAGGGTTTATTGTCGTTATTTTTCGACATTTCAATTGCTTTTCCGCTTCGGTGGGCTTTTCAGACAGCTCTATCCCGTCGCAATCATAGTTGCTGTGGGTAGCGTCGTGTATCATCTCGGCCACCGTCTTTATCGTCCCATGGGCGTTGGTGGTGGAATATGAGGCGAGGTAGCTGCCATATTTTTCTAAGAAGGTTTGGATTTCCGGCAGCGTCATCGAATCATAGTCGAGCAAAGTTTCATCCGAGATTATGTAGTTAGGGTTGAATTCGGCCTTGGCTGGGGATATGAAGGCGAGGGACAAGAGAAAGATGGCCGCGACCTGTACCGTTAGTTTGTTCATAATAAAGGGTTAATGTGACTTAACTATTATAATATACTTCTTGCCGCCAAGCAAAAGGCCAAAAGAAAGGCCGTTTGCTGTAAACGGCCTTTTCTTTTATGTTAGGCTACTTTCATCACTATTTTATCCTTCTCTCCCACTTCCAACTTGACCTTGTCGCCGCGACTGACTTTGCCAGCGATGATTTCTGAAGCGAGTTCGTCAAGTACGAGAGTCTGGATGATGCGTTTGAGCGGGCGGGCGCCGTAGGTGGGATCATAGCCCTTTTCCGCTAGCATCTTCTTGACTTTAGCGCTCACATTGATGGTGATATCTTGGTTGCCTAGGCGTGAAGCGACCTTCTCTAATTCTAGGTCGACTATCCGCTCGAGCGATTCCTTGGATAGGCTCTTGAAGAGGACGATCTCGTCGATACGATTGAGAAACTCTAGTTTGAAGTGATCTTTCAAGATTTTATCTATTTTGTCCTTCATCTCCTCCTCGCGGAACTTGCTCTGGGCATTCTCTTCGCCGGCAGTGAAGCCGATGGTATATTTCTTGATCACTTCGTTGCCGAGGTTCGAGGTCATGATGATGATCGTATTCTTGAAATTGACCATGCGCCCTTTGGAATCGGTCAGGCGGCCGTCGTCGAGAATCTGCAAGAGCATGTTGAAGATGTCCGGATGGGCTTTTTCAATCTCATCGAACAATACGACGCTGTATGGATGGCGGCGGATCTTTTCGGTAAGTTGGCCGCCGTCTTCATGGCCGATGTATCCTGGCGGCGAGCCGATGAGCTTGGCCACCGAGTGCTTTTCCATGTATTCACTCATATCCAGGCGGATGAGGGCATTCTCATGGTCGAACATGAAACGGCTCAGGGTCTTAGCTAGCTCGGTCTTGCCGACGCCGGTTGGGCCGACGAAGAGGAAGGAGCCGATTGGCTTCTTCTCTTCGCTGATACCGGCGCGAGAGCGGCGGATAGCGCTGGCTATCACCCCTATCGCTTCGTCCTGGCCGACTACCTCCTTTTTGAGTTCCTTTTCCGCTTCGCTGAGCTTCTTTATCTCATCGCGTAACATCTTTTGGAGCGGGATGCCGGTCCAGCGGGATACTACTTTGGCAATATCCTCTTCGCCGATCTCTTCCTTGAGGATGCGCTGGCCGCGCTTCTGGATGCGTATCAGTTCGTCTTGTAGGTCCGTTATCTTCTTCTCGAGTTCGGGAATGAGTCCGTATCGGATCTTAGCTACTTCGGCTAGATCATCGCCGCGGCGCTGGGCGATTTCCGCTTTCGACTTGAGACTATCGACCTGCTTCTTGGCTTCGCGGATCTGGGCAATTATCTCTTTCTCATTATTCCAATGCAGTTCGAGCTGATTAGCTTCTTCCTTGAGGCGGGCCAGTTCCTGGTTGATATCGCGCAGCTTGGCCGAGCGTTTATCTTGCGAGAGGAGCCCGGCCTTGTTTATCTCCAGTTGCCGGATTTTGCGTTTTAGCTGATCCAGTTCTTCGGGCATAGAATCGATTTCCATGCGCAGGGAAGAGGTGGCTTCATCGATCAGGTCGACCGCCTTATCCGGCAGGAAGCGGTCACTGATATAGCGGTCGGACAGCTTGGCGGCGGCGATAACGGCATCATCGGTAATTCGGACGCCATGGTGGACTTCATATTTGGCCTTGAGGCCGCGGAGCATGTCTACAGTGTCTTCCAAGCTCGGTTCGTTGACCATTATCGGCTGGAAGCGACGCTCGAGCGCGGCATCCTTCTCAATGTATTTCTGATATTCCTTGGTGGTAGTGGCGCCGATGGTACGCAATTCGCCGCGGGCGAGCGCGGGCTTGAGCATATTGGAAGCGTCCATCGCCCCATCGCTGGCGCCAGCACCGATTAGGGTATGGAGTTCATCGATGAACATGATATATTTGCCGTTCTGCGATTGGATTTCTTTGAGCACGGCCTTGAGACGGTCTTCAAATTCGCCGCGGAACTTGGCCCCAGCAATCATCGAGCCGAGGTCGAGCGTGACGACTTCTTTGTTCATGAGATTTTCCGGCACGTCGCCGGAAACGATACGCTGGGCCAGACCTTCGACAATGGCGGTCTTGCCCGTGCCGGGTTCGCCGATGAGCACGGGATTATTCTTAGTGCGACGCAGGAGTATCTGCATGATGCGGCGTATTTCCATGTCGCGGCCGATGACCGGGTCGAGTTTTTCCTGGCGAGCGAGCTCGGTGAGATTGGTAGTGAATTTAGAAACGGCGCGTAGGCTCTTATCTGCGCTTTCTTGTCCGGCTGGCGTTTCCTTGCGTAATTCTTCCAGGACATCTTTGACCGGCTTGTACTCTACCCTGTTCTTCAGGAGGATAGCCTGGGCTTGGGAGGCGACCCCTACTAGAGCGAGCAGGATGTGCTCGGTGGAGATGAATTCTTCGCCCATGCCGTCGGCTTCCTTGAGCGAACGATCGAGGACCATGGCGGTCTCGTTAGTGCCGGAAACGGATTGGATGGGGCCGTCCTGCACGTTTATCTTTATCTTCGGCAGCAGGCCGATGGCGCGCTGCACTTGGTCTTCCAGGGAATCGATATCTATATCGAGCTTTTCCAAGATAGCGATCACCATGCTTTCGTTCTGCTGGAGCAGGGAAAGCAGGATGTGGATCGCTTCGATATTGGGTTGTCCGTTATTGGCGGCGATGATCTGGGAATTGATGATCGCTTCCTGGGACTTATCGGTAAATTTATTGAACATAATAGTTTGAATTGTTAGCAGTCTAGTATTATGAGTGCTAAAAATATGATAGCTTATATCGGTATGGGTGTCAATATACATTTATACGCGGAATAGGTTCATTTTTATCAGTATAGTGGGTATTATCGAAGAATCTTCCTTGACTTATCGGTCATTATATTCTATAGTGTCCAAATTGATGGAACTTTGACATGAAAGCCTCCAAAAGAAGCTGATAGCGGGATGGAAGAGCGGCCAAATGGCCTCTGTTCCATCCCTTTATCAGTTATTTAATTTTTATATTAATTTTAAATTTTAAAAAGGAGGTAAAAATGAAATTTTTGAATTTAACGGAAGTCCTGAATTTGAATGCCGACATGGTCGCGCCAGGATTCCTTAATGCGCCCTTCGTATTTAAGGGCAAGGATTCGTTCAAAAAAGTTGTTCAGGAACATTTGAGCAAGCACGCCAAATGGTTCCAGCGTTGCGACCACGTCGTCCTACCGGATGATCCGGCTTCAGCGATATCGCTGATGTCAGCCTTTTCTGGCCTGGGGAAATTCCCTAAGGTAGCGCTTATCGAAGCGGGGGAGATAAAGAGCTGGGTAGACGTCCCTGCTTTTTACCAGCAGGTCAG
>CAZSAA010000008.1:0-19570 GCA_964604915.1 uncultured Gammaproteobacteria bacterium | reverse complement strand
GTGCGATGATAAGCGATCTGCTTCTCGCCCTCACTCTCTATGCGGTCGGCGAAAAATGGCCGCAGGTAATCCGCTCCAATGGGGGTGGCGTCATCCTCGAGGTTATTCAACCCGAGAAGATGCGCAACCTGGTTGCCGAGAGCCTAACCGGTATCGGCAAAGCTGAGATTTCTGTACATTAGTAGGCCCGGGATGGCCTGAAAAAATCAAAAGGGGAGAGCAATCTTCCCTTTTTTGTTTGTTCGTCCTAGTAAAGCATGATATAATTTCAGATATAAAGATATGTCTCGCTCATACTTCCTCCCTCTGTTAATATCCTCTCTCATCAAGACGGCCGCCAAGGTCGCCTATTTCCCTTTGTGGTGGTATACCAAGGGATTCGCGGCTTTCGTCCGCGGAACCTTAGCTTGGCTGCAAGGGCAATCTCGCTCGATCGGTGCCGGCGTATGGCTCCGGAATATTTTCGTACCTATGTACGGCCAGCGCGATTTCGCTGGACGAGTCATCAGTTTCTTCATCCGTCTAGTGCAGATAATAGTGCGCGGCTTAGCCTCTGTTGTTCTGGCCGCGCTTTCTTTGTTGGCGATAGCGCTCTGGTTTGCGTTGCCGCTAGCCGTGCTGGCGGCGATATATTGGCAATTATATGGCTGAGGGAAGTATCGATATCAAGATCAAAGCGGATTGGCGCCCTTTCCTATCTAGGAGTGGGATATTTTCACGCCGTTTAGACGAAGCGATGAGCAAGGTAGTGGATGTTATCGCTTTCTTGCTAGGTATATCCGGGCTTATTTCCTTAGGTCTATGGCTGTTTATCAATCGGGAGATGTTTATCGCCGCCCCATATCGTCTGATCTGGTTCTGGCAATACCAACATCCTCTGGTTCTCTGGTTTTTCATTTCCATCCTTTTCGACTTGTTCCTCGTGTATCGCACCTCCCGTCAACGGCAGATACGGCAAGCTTTCGATTACCGGCAGATTGATAAGCGGTTGGGACAGCATAGGCGGCTCCATTTCTCCTTCCCGGAGATATTTTCTCGCAGCGCTTTGTTAGTCCTCGAGGAAGCCTATCTGCTCGCCTCCCGGCTCAAGCAGGATCATATCCATCCTATCCATATCTTCCGCGCCCTGCTGAGGGACAAGGCCATACAACTGCTTTTCGTCCGGCTGGATATCAAGGGCAGCAATTTAATTGAGAAGTTGGACCGGCATATGGTGTCTAACGATCCCAAGGAATATGGTGGCCGCACCGTCTTGTTGCCCGAAACGGCCAAGGCCTGCGAAAGCCGGATCTTGCCCGCCCTGAGGCGGGATGCCAAAAGCCTGGATTGTTTTGACCTGCTTTCCGCCTGCATCGCTTCGGAAGACGTGCTAGAGGAGATATTATATGACCTGGAGATAGATGATGATAAGCTGGGCAATGCGATAGAGTGGCTCCGCGTCAATGACCGGATGCGCGATAGCCTGAGCAGCTATCACAAACTATCGCTCCTTAAACCCTCAAGCGGCATGAATCGCGCCTATACGGCCATCGCCACCCCCACCCTAGATCATTTTTCCCGTGACCTTACTTTAGCGGCCAAATATGGCCGGCTTGATTTCTGCGTCGGTCGCCAGGAAGAGCTTGGTTCCATTTTCGAATCCTTTGGCAGCGGACACTATGGCATATTGCTAGTCGGACAACCGGGCGTCGGTAAGAAGACTATCATTTCCGGCTTGGCCCAACTCATGGTCCAGGAAAAGGTGCCTGACATCCTCAATGATCGGCGCTTGGTGGAGATCGATGTACCCTCTATCGTCGGCGGCGCTAGCGCCGCTCAGGCCCAGGAACGGCTGCTCTCTTGTATCAGTGAGGCTAGCCGTTCCGGCAATGTCGTCCTTTATATATCCAACATCGAGAATATGATTGGCGTTTCTGCCGGTAGCGCGGAAAGTTTAGATCTATCGGAAGTATTATCTGAAGCCCTGCATAATGGCAACGTCTTCTGCGTCGCTACCGCTACTACGGAAAACTATTCCCGCTATATTGAGAATAAGGCGCTTGGCCAGATAATGACTACTATCGGAGTGGAAGAGCCGAGCGAGAATGAAGCTATCCGGATCTTAGAGAGCAAGGCGGGCTGGCTGGAGAACCGCTATGGCATATACTTCGTATACAGCGCCCTGGAGAAGGCGGTGGAACTGTCGGATCGTTACATACATGATAAGAGTCTGCCGGAAAAGGCGATAATCCTATTAGAAAAAGCCGCTTCTTTCGCGGCTAAGGAGAGGTCAGGCAAATCGTCGGCTTGTTCTGGCGAGCATGTAGCCAAGGCTATAGAAGAGATGACTGGTATTCCGGCCGGCAAGGTATCCGAGAGCGAAGGAGAGAAACTGCTCCATTTGGAAGAACGTCTGGCCGAGCGTATGGTCGGGCAGAAAGAAGCGGTCAACGCGGTAGCTAACAGCTTGCGTCGTGCCCGCGTCGCCCTCAAAGATTCCAAGCGCCCTATCGCTAGCTTCCTATTCCTCGGTCCGACCGGCGTCGGCAAGACCGAGTTGGCCAAGACCGTTTCGGAAGTATATTTCGGCAGCGAGGAATACATGATCCGTATCGACATGAGCGAATACCAATATGCCGATAGCGTAAAGAAGATGATCGGCGACGAGCAGGGCACACTCGGCTATCTCACGGAATCAGTGCGAAAGAAACCGTTCGCTCTCATCCTCTTGGACGAGGTTGAAAAGGCCCACCCGGATATCCTTAATCTGTTCCTCCAGATTCTCGACGATGGCCGTCTCACTGACGGGCAAGGTCGGACTATTTCATTTAGCGAATCGATCATTATCGCCACTTCTAACATCGGCGCCGTGATGATCCAGGAGAAGATAAAGGCAGACGTACCTTTGTCGGAGATAAGGCAGGAACTGGTAGACAACCAGCTCAATAAGTTCATGCGGCCGGAACTGATTAACCGTTTCGACGGCATCATCGTCTTCGCCCCCCTTACCCAGGACAATATCTTCCAGATCGGGGTATTGATGCTGAAGAAGATAAGGAAGAATTTGGAAGAGAAGGGAATAGGGTTCAAGGCAGACAAGCAGGGCGTATCCGTCCTTGCCCAAGCCGGCTATGATCCGAAGTTTGGTGCTCGCCCCCTGAGGAGACTTCTCCAAGAAAGGGTGGAGGACATCGTAGCGGCTAAGATGCTTGGCGGGGAGATAAAGCGGCGGGATACGGTGCTGATAGATAGTCAAGGAGCGGTCAAGGTGGAGAAGGGTCGATCGCTTTAGGCGTGTAACTGTGTAATAAGAGAAAATAAAAAAAGTCCGGCTCTTCGTTTGAGCCGGACTGATTTTTAAAAGGAAAGCGCCATCTTAGTTTTCGCGTCCCTTTGTTTTTTATTATGCTGCCAGAGCTTTTGCTCTTTCAGCTTTTCATTCTCTCCTTTTTTCGCCGTCCATATTTGTTTGGCGTAGGTAAGAAGATGAACGACCTTTTCTTCGTCACCCATTCTCCCGAGGATGTTGATGAAATTTCCCAATTTAGCCAGAGTCATGCTATCGATCTCTAACCTTGGGTTAACTGATCGATATACGATCTTCTCGGCGGCAGGACGGTTGATTCTATCTGCCTCTTCCTGCTTCTTTTTCTGTACGCGGCGGGCGTATGATAACAGGCGCGATAGGCGCTTGTCGTCCTTTGCCAGTTGTCTCATAGTGCGGACGAGTTCGCCAAGTTCTTCGAGGCTCAAACTCCTTATCCGTTTTTCCTGGTCTTTGGGCGAATCCAATAATTGAGTGACGAAATGCTGAGTAATTTGCATAAGACCGGCCCTCCTTAGCCGGGGTTTATTGGGTTAATGAACAGATTGCCATATTAATATTTTTATCAGCCAGTGTCAAATGAATGAATAAAAAAAAGGAGGCATGTTGCTTAACATGCCTCCGCCCTTTTCTTCCTAGCCGCCAGTGACTAACAGCACGGGCAGGTAGGAAGCTTTTTGTTCTTTTGCCGGGGGCTTAGCAGGATTCGTCCGTAGCGCTTCGTTTCCGCTCAGGAAGCGAAGGAGCTTCAGAAATCTGATTGCTCGCAAGACTCTTTCTGCACTGGAATGGCATAGCAAGGACTTCATTTTTTTTAAGTCTCCTAGCTCTTCCTGATACAATTGTACCCGCTGATAGTGATCTTGCCGCTCTTTTTGAATAATCGGCGCTGCATGAGCCATGAACATTCGGTGTATCAACCAAAGTTCACTCTCCGTGTAGGCGTTTAACTCCCTTTTTACGAGACTGAATTCCAGTTCATCTCGCATTACTTCCTGAAGCTTCTTCTCGACGAACTTTTCCTGTTCACCATGGATCTTTTGAGCCATCCTCAACATAACCCCTCCTTTTTAATTGTTAAACATGTTTAAGAACTAAGGTTAATACTAGCATGATTACCCGTCATGGTCAAGCTATTTTTGGGGAGTTCGATTGTTTTTTCTGATAATTGTACGCTATACTTATATTGTATAATCCTTGATTATGGAATATCTACTATTTTTTATTGGCAGTTTGGCCCTATCTCTTCTTTTTACCGCTATCATTCGCCATTTAGCCAAGGCGTGGGGCGTAGTCGATACGCCTGATTCGTCACGGAAGATCCATAAGCAGCCGATGCCGCTGCTTGGCGGTTTGGCGATATTCCTGTCTTTCTTCATCGTCGCCTTCTTCGCACGCGACTATTTCCTATTAGGCGATCTGCAAGTTTCCCATCTCTGGGGCGTATTAGCCGGTGCCCTGCTCATTGTCATCGGAGGAGCGTTAGACGATATATATGATTTGAAGCCACGCTGGCAAGTGGTATTTCCGGTGTTAGCCGCCTTGGCCGTGATTATCGGCGGCGTAAGCATCGATCGGCTCAGCGATCCGCTCGCAGGCGGGATAGTGGATATAAGCAACATGGCGTGGATAAGCGGCGCGGGTATCTTCTTATGGCTACTTGGTATGATGTATACCACCAAGCTGCTCGACGGGGTGGATGGGCTGGTGAGCGGCCTGGGCGCGATCGCTTCGCTTGTCATTTTCCTTTTCACCTTGACCACCCCTTTCTTCCAGCCCGACCTAGCCTTAGCTGCCCTTATCTTCTTCGGCGCTTGCCTTGGTTTCCTGGCCTTCAATTTCCATCCGGCCAAGATATTTTTAGGGGAATCCGGTTCCTTACTCATCGGCTTCATGTTGGGCGTGATGTCCATCATTTCTGGCAGCAAGATCGCTATCGCCTTGCTCCTGATGGGGATACCGGCACTAGACGTAGCTTGGACGATAATACGGCGAGGGATATCGGGCAAGAATCCCTTCAAGTCAGCCGACAAGAAGCACCTGCATCATCGTTTGATGGCCCTGGGTTTAGGGCAGAGAGGTACGGTCGCCGTCTTTTATTTTCTTTCTCTCTTCTTTGGTCTCGCCGGCCTGCTCTTGCAAAGTCGCGGCAAGTTCCTCGCTCTGGTTATTCTCCTCTTGTTGATGGCACTGCTCGTAATATTCTTCTCTAGCCTAGATAAATATCTAGCTAAGCCGCGCTTGCTCCTGCATATCTGTTGCGCCCCTTGCGCGTCGGATCTGACGATTAATAATCTAAAGAAGCGTTTCCGGGTCGTCTGGTATTTTGATAATCCTAATTTAGATTCTCAAGAAGAGCATGCGAAGAGATTAGCGGCCGTCCGCTATGTTTCTAAGAAATATGGAATACGGCTCATCGTGAGGAAATATCAACATGAGGCCTGGCAAGAACTTATCGCCGGACGGGAAGGGGATCCGGAACGAGGACAGCGCTGTCGCCTTTGCTATGCCGATCGCTTGTCTCGCGCCACGTATTTGGCCAGGCGGCGACACTTCCAATTTTTCTCGACCAGTTTGCTCGTGAGTCCGTATAAGGACGGGAAGGCGATACGGGAAATCTGTCGTGCCCTTTCAGCCAAGGAAGATATCGCTTTCTTAGATGAAGACTTTCAGGCTGGTGATGGTTATCGTCGCAGCCAGGAATTTGCCAAAGAATTGGGAATATATCGCCAGAAATATTGCGGTTGCGAGTATAGCCGGAATTGATTATCCATTATGAAAATATCCAAAACATATATACGACTTGCTATTATCGTTATTATCTTCTTCGTCCCGTCCTTAGTGTCGGCCGCTGATACCGACAACGACGGTTTGGATGACGAATTAGAAGTCTCTTTTTATTATACTTCGCCTGATAATGCTGATACCGATGGTGACGGTTATTCTGATGGCGTGGAGATAGCCACTGGATTTTCGCCGCATCGCCCGGAGTACCGCTTGTCTCAACTTGATTGGGACAAGGATGGGTTAAACGATGAAGCTGAACTATTCTTTGCTGCCGATTTGCAGTCAAGCGATACCGATGGCGACGGCTATACTGATTTTGAGGAGGTCGATACTGGTTTTTCCCCTACCGATCCGGCCGCTTCGGCTAAGCTCGTACCTAGTATCGAGCTAGATCTCAAGAATCAGACCTTACATTACATGGTAGGCGGTTATCGCTGGAAGTCTTTTCCGGCTTCGACGGGCAAGCCGAGCATGCCTACCCCAACGGGGGAGTATAGGGTGATAAATAAGATAGATAAGGCTTGGTCTAAGGCATACGGGCTCTGGATGCCCTATTGGATGGGGCTGGGAACCGGTCGTTTCGGCATCCATGAATTGCCGATCTGGCCGGGCGGTTACCGCGAAGGGGAAGACCATTTGGGCAAAGCGGTGTCTCATGGCTGTATCCGGCTCGGTATCGGACCGGCGGCTTATGTCTATAGCCGCATATCGGTGGGCGATAAGGTGGTTATCCGTTAAGGTTGAGAATTATCGTATTTTGTACTATCATATATGTAAGAAGAATATGAAAAATAGCGGCGTCTTTACAATATTTTCTCCCTTGATAGCCAGTTTCCTGATGGCGGTTGCCTGGATATGGCCGGATTGGTTCTACCCCTCCTTAGTGCTGGGTTCTTTCTTTATCATCTGGTCCTGCTATCTCTTCTACCAAGGTGGGGTAGATAAACGTTATTGGCGCATGGCTTTGCCGCCCTTATTCTATTTCCTCTCTAGCGCCGCCTATCTCACCGTGGTTAGTAGTAGTTTGCTGGTTTGGCTCCTAGCCGGTTTGATGTTGTTTGTTTTAGCGGATTATTTGCGAGCAGCCTATTTTTTGATCAACAACAAGGCGTCTTTCGCCTTTCAGGAGCGTTGGTCCAGCGCGGCCTTGCTCGTCAACATCCTGTCTTTCTTTTGGGCGACGGCGGCAGTCTTTAATTTGCAGCCTTTTTTGAGCTTGTCCTCCTGGTCGGTAGTGGCGCTATCCGGCTTGCTTTGTCTGCTGCTCTCCCGTCAATGGCTATTAGCGCGCCAGGTGCCGGAAGCGGATATCGGGGCAGTGACCTTCCTGGCCGCTTTGCTTGGCTTGGAAATATCTTTCGCCCTGTCGCTGCTTCCTTTCGCGCCGTATGTGTTAGCTTTGATGTTCGCTATCATATATCATTTCAGTTTGCAGTTCTCCTGGCGTTGGCTGACGCAATCGCTATCACCGCGGCGGCGGAAATTATACATCGGGGTCTCTGCTCTAGCCCTGATCCTGCTTATCGTAAGCGCGCAGTGGCTTTAATCATTTTTAATTATGAAGGAAAAGAAACAAAAAGATATCCAAGAGACAAGGCGCTTAGCTAATCCTTTCTGGGGCTTGATCCTAGCGATAGTATTCGGCATATTTTCCGGCATCACCGGCGATATAATCTTCCGATATTATTTCGAAAGTGATTGGCAATCATCTTGGGTTAACCAGGAATGGGATTTGCTCAATAACGACTTCGACGCTTCGAAGATCATTATCCAAGACGCCAAGAAAGTAGTGGTGAGTCAGGATGACAAGATGGGAGAATTGGCGGACGGACTGAAGCCATCAATGTTTTCGGTATTCGATAGGATAGAGGGGCTAGCGGCTAGCAGTACTCCATATGACCTTTCTTCCCCCATCCTCCGAGCTTTCGTTGTCTCATCTGATGGCTGGTTGCTGGCAATCTGGCCAGAAGAACTTTCTTCTGCCACCTCTTCGTTGCCAGGATTGGTCGCGCTTGATAGTCAGCGCAAGCAATACCCTATCGATCGCGTCATTTCCGGTGCCGCTAGGTATCCGCAAATTGCCTTCATCCATATTACAGGAGCGAGTAATCTTGAGGTGAAGCGCTTCGCTTCGGTGGATGATTTTTATGCCGCTCAGACTGTTTTGGCCAGCGACGGAAATCGTTCAGTATTGCCTGGCTATATCTATAGCACCGCCATCGGTTCCGGCCAGCTCTCAAGTGACGAGCAGGCTAAATCGTCATCCTTTTCTAATGGCCTGGCCGAAGGTGGCCAACTCGTGCTTAGCCCTAACGGTGATTTCTTGGGGCTCTTGCGTGATGATTCATCGATATTTCCCGCCTTTATCATCAAGAGCTATTGGGAGAGCGGGATAGCGAGCGGCGAATTATCCTTAGCCAAGCTTGGTCTGGCATATTACGACCTTAGCTACCAGTATCTTCCCAGCGTCGGGCGCGATAAGGGGGCGCTTGTTACGGACGTGACTGTTAACAGCGCGGCGGAGATATCCGGTCTCCGAGCTGGCGATATCATCACCCATTTAGGCAACTATGAGCTCACCGCTTCCCGCAACTTGTCGGATCTGGTCGCGACCTATAAGCCGGGTGACGTTATCAATGCTATCTATCTGCGCGGTGGCGTCGAAACGCAAGCCAAGATAACTTTGAAATGATTTTTTCTATATGAAGATACGAGGCCTTAGCCGCCTTAATAAGATCGCTGGTCGCCGGTTCCTGGTACGGGTCGATTTTAATGTTCCCCTCCAAGACGGCCGGATAAAGGATGATTATCGGATAAGACAGGGCGTCCGTACTATCGACTATCTTTCCCGGCAGGGAGCGAAAGTAATCATACTCGCCCATCTTGGTGATCCGGACGGATATGATCCAACATTTTCTTGCTTGCCCCTGGCTAAGCGTCTTTCCCATCTCCTCAAGCAGAAAGTGATTTTTTTGTCTGGCCCGCTTTCAGATGCGGCAATCGAGGCGAGCCGTTCTTTAGCGGCTGGCCAGATATTGATGTTAGATAATCTGCGGTTTGACAAAGGGGAGAAGAAGAATTCTATAGCCTTCGCTAGGCGGTTGGCTCAGTTAGGCGAGATATATGTCAATGATGCGTTTTCCGTCTCGCATCGGCGCCAAGCTTCGGTTTCTGCGCTAGCTAAACTTAGACCGAGTTACGCCGGCCTGTTGATGGAGGATGAACTGATGAACTTGATATCGGCCTTTTCTCCGGCTAAACCTTTAGTCCTGGTGATGGGCGGGGCGAAAATTTCCACTAAGGCGCCGATGATTGCTAAATTCAGGCGCCAGGCTGACCATATATTGCTCGGTGGCGCTCTAGCCACTACCTTCTTGGCACACTTGGGGTATGAGATAGGGAAGTCGCTATATGATGCGGATGGCAAACGCTACGTTTCCGCCTTCCTCAAGGGTGGAAAATTGGACGCTAAAATATTATTGCCCCGAGATTTAGCCGTGCGCGACCGCGAGGGGAAGGCGCAAAGCCGTAAGGTCGGGGAAGTGAAAAAATCCGATGTCATCCTCGATATCGGTCCGGAAACGACCTTATACTACAGTTGGCTGATTAGTCAGGCGAAGACTATCATCTGGAACGGTCCCTTGGGAAAATATGAAGAAGCGCCTTTCCGATATGGTACTTTGGCCGTGGCTTCGGCCATTGCTATCCGTTCCAAGGGCAAGGCTTTCGGCTTGGTTGGCGGCGGTGAGACTATTGAAGCCCTCAAGCTTACTAAAATGGAAAAATATATTGATTTCATCTCCACTGGCGGTGGCGCTATGCTAGCCTTCTTGAGCAAACAGCCGATGCCGGGTTTGGAGGGGATAATAAGATGAAAGATATGGAAAAGATAAAGGACATTAGGGCGAAGAAGATCTTCGACTCCCGCGGGTATCCCGCTTTTTCGGTCAGCATCGAGGCAGGGCGCGGTTATCGCGGCGAAGCCTCAGTGTCAGCCGATTATTCTTGGAATAACAGCTATGGCCGCAATATCGCCAAAGAGATAGATGTCCAGGTTGATATGGCCGTCTCCAGTGTCAACGAGTCTTTCGCTAAGGAGGCTATGGTCAAGCAATTCAAGGGTCAGGCCGATTTCGATGCCTTTTTGGAGGCATATTTCCCGCAGCGCGACCTCAAGCCTTTTTCCTATGCCTTATCATTAGCTTTTGCCCGCCTAGGCGCTAATGCCGCCAAAGTCGAGCTTTTCTCCTACCTGCGTGATTCCTATAGCCTCAAGGGCCAGCCTAAGCTCCTTCCTCTTCCTATCTTCACGATGTTCAATGGTGGCCTTATCGCCGACACTAATCTCGATTTTCAGGAATTCCTCTTTATCCCCAAGCGCCAATCTCCTGCTTCGACTAGGATCGTCGAAGTCGGAAATCATGACACTTATTCATACGTCAGTTTAGCGGCCGCTACCTATCGCGAACTGGGATTAGTATTGCAGGAAGCTGGGTACGACAGCGATACCGGCCTGCAGGGCGGCTATGCGCCGGACATGGATTCCAGCCTGGAAGCCTTGGAGATGATAATGGCGGCCGCGGCACGTCTAGGATTAGAGCCGGGACGCGATTTCGGCTTAGGGATAGATATCGGTTCTTTCTCGCTATATGACCCGGAGAGCGGCAAATATCTATTCTCTTTGGACGAAAGCGCTTTCGCTAAAGAAGATCTGGCCGGGCTATATGAATCCTGGCTTAGCCGTTTCCCACTCGTTTATCTGGAGGATATCTTCGTCGGCGACGATTGGGATCTGTGGCACAAGGCGACATCTTCGCTCGGACAGGCGGTAATAATTGCTGGTGATGAGCTCTTTGATTCGCAGGAAATGAGGTTGAGGCAGGGGATTAAGGAAGAGGCAGGCAATGCGATAGTGATAAAGCCGGATAAGACGGGCAGCATATCGGCTGCTTTCCGCTTGGTATCGCTGGCTAAGCGCCATAGCTATGGCGTCGTAATGTCAGGCCGCAGCAGCGAGACCAATGATGATGGACTAGCTGATATAGCAACCGCTTTCGAAGCGCAATTTATCAAGGCTGGCGCGATGGCTCGGGGCGAACGGGTAGCTAAGTATAACCGCCTGCTCTCTATCGCTGACCACCTCCATTCCCTATGACTCCTGTAAAAGTGCCGATCAAGAAACTCATATTCGTTATCCTAGGCGGTTGGGGCGTGCGTGCCGAGGGGGAAGACAATGCTTTTTCCGAAGCTAAGACGCTATATTTCAAAGAACTCTTGGCCAATTATCCCGCCGCCGTATTATCGGTTCCCGCCGGTCCGCGCCGAGAAAGATTCTCGGCAATTTCTGGCCAGCCCCCTTTCCTGCAAGCTTTAGTTGAGGCTGATGCGCGGCAGTTATTTATCAGCGAGACTGAGCGCGCCGCCTATCTTTTTGAAACTTTGCGCTCGCATATCCCAGCTTCTTCCCGGGATTCTTTTATCATCAGCCCTTCGATGCTCGGCGGGTATGAGGATGAGCCGGTGGGAGTGATAAAGGAGCTGGAAACGCAAGCGGTCAAGGCCCTAAGAAGCAAAAATCATGATTTCGTCGCCCTGGATCTATCGACAGTCGACCTGATGATGGAACATGGTGACATTAATAGCATTGGCAAGACTATCGCCCGGGTTGATGAAACCTTGCGGAAAATAGGTGAAATTGCGCTGGATAAGGATTGGGTTTTGGTTATTGCTTCCTATGGTGGCAACGCCGAAAGGATCAAGGATATCGCCTTGGATATGGATGACCGGCGCTTGACCAACAGTCCGGTGCCATTATTGATTGTCGGACGTGATTTCTATGGCCGCTCCCTCGGCAGCGCGGATGCGCCAAGCGGTGACCTGAGTACCTTGTCTCCCGTCGGGAACTTGAGCGATATCGGTCCGGCTATCCTGGACTTGATGGGACTGGGCAACGGAGAGTCTGTGGTCGGCAATTTGATCTGACCTAGGAAATGGCCTTAATTAACAATTTTGATTAACAAAAAACCTGGCAGAAACCAGGTCTTTTTTATGCCAATAATCTTATTGTCAGCTATTCCATTATCAGGAACAGGGCGGAAGCGATGATTATGCCGATGGCGGCCCCGATCACTACTTGGATGGGCGTGTGGCCAATATGCTCGAGCTGCTTGGGATAGCGGTTATCTAGGAAATCATCTTCCTTGAGATCTTTGACCAGGACGTTGATGGTCTTGCCATGTTCTCCCAGGTAGTTCCTGAGGCCGATGGCATCGGTGATGACGATAATGGCTAGGATAAGGCTGACGGCGAATATCGGAGAAGAGAAGCCTTCCGATAGGGCAAGATAGGCCGCTGCGCCGATGACTGTAGCGGTATGGCTGGAAGGCATATCGGAATATGAGAAGACGTCGCGGAAACTTATCTTCTTCTTGCCGGACTTAAGGATTATCTTGATGCCTTGGGAGGCGATCCAAGCTAAGCCGGCGGCGATGATGGCGGGGTGTATCATAATATTTTGTTCATTCTCCCTTGATTATACCCTATATATCCAGATTTTGCACGGTCTTGGCGTGCGTCTGGATGAAGTTCTTGCGCGGTGCCACGTTATCACCCATTAACATGTCAAAAATCTGGTCGGCCTTGGCGGCGTCTTCGATAGTTACGCGCTTGAGGATGCGGTTTTCCGGATTCATGGTGGTCTGCCAGAGCTGTTCTGGATTCATTTCGCCCAGACCTTTGTATCTTTGGATGCTTATCTTCACCGATTTTTTCTTATCCTGTACTTCAGTCTCTTCTTCCGTGTTCTCATCGTCCTCTTCGCCTGACTCCACTACCTCTTCGCTGAGGCCGCCCATATCCTTGATAATTGATTCTTTCTCTTCGTCGCTATAGGCATAGCGGACTTGGGCGCCTTTCTTTAGTTGGTATAGCGGCGGTTGGGCGACATAGACATGGCCTTCGGCGATGAGCTGGCCGAAATGGCGGAAGAATAGAGTAAGTAGCAGGGTGCGGATATGTGCGCCATCGACATCGGCATCGGTCATGATGATGATGTGGTTGTATCTAAGCTTGCTGACATCGAATTGGTCGTCGATGTTGGTGCCAAGCGCGATTACGAGATTTTTTATTTCGTTATTAGCTAGCATCTTGTCGAGCCGGACCCGTTCGACGTTGAGTATCTTGCCGCGTAAAGGAAGGATGGCTTGGAATTTGCGGTTGCGGCCTTGCTTGGCGCTGTTATGGACGAAAATGCCGCTGGCCAAGGCGAAATTATGGGTTTCCGGAACCTCTATATCATATACATCCATCTTTTCATTTAGGTGTTCTATACTTTTTATCTTGTGGTTATAATGTGATACCGTCTCTAACATCTGTTCGCGATTTCCGTTAAAATAGCGGTCAAGCATCGTTTGAAATTTCAAAAGATTATTATCTCTCCTTTCTTTACGTATGGTTTCATACCAAGCAGTCGTACCATATTTTTCCATCAACCCTTTAAGAAGAGACATGGCATGATGATAATATGTTTTGTCATAGGCAGCCTTTCTTTTGGCGCGGAATTCCGGAGTCCATTGTTTCTTAGTTGTTTCAGAACGCCAAGAAAGAAGTTCGGAATCGGACCATTCTTCTTTTGCCTTCATAGCTAAGGATTTTCTAATCTCTGGGTTAACGGCGAAGAACTTTCGCACTCTTTCCGCTTGTTTTTGGCGGTTGCTGAAATCAGACCAGTATTTCTTCTGTTCAGCATTAAGACGTTGGTTGGTTTGGGCGCGATATTCTGGATTATTCTGGCAGAAGGATGCAAATTTTTCAGACATGAATTGCTTATACTCTTCGTCCTGCCATTGTTTCTTGGCGCGGGCGCTTAGCATTTTTTTCATTTCAGGGGTGCTCATTATGACAGACACTCTATCGCGATATGCCGGATTACGGTGAGCTTCTCGTGATTTCTCTTTCGTTTCTGGAGAATGAAGCGTGATAGCGGCTAATAGGCGATGATACTTTAAGTGATCCTGGCGATGCAGCCTAATAATGTTTTCCGGGCTATTATTTCGTTTATTGAAATCTAGATGGTGCCTTGTAGGGCCATCATTCTCATCATAGAAGTCTTGGGATAAGTTATATTCGTCGGCTAGGACATGAGTGAATACCCAATCATTCATTACTGGGTCAAGCACCATTTCGTAACCATCTATAGTAATGCCCTTGCTCTTTTTAGAATACTTAGTATATATAGGCATGAGAGAATCGTTGGCTTGTAAATATTGGGCCTCTTTATAACTCCCGTCTCTAAGCATGAATTTATGATCCGGAGTGCAGACTATCTCTTCATTATTATCTATGACCACTTTGATGACTCCGGCATCTTTTTTGGTGCGACGCGGATTTTCTATCGGCGCTATGCCTATCTTCCCGTCTTTTTTTATGGTGTAGCAATAGTTCGTTTTTCCCTCTCGGTGTTCTTTTATCAGCTCAGTGAACGAAAGATTGCGGCCATCGCTCAATTTTACTCTAGTATTACCAGAAAAACAGCCTCCGGCCGAATCTCCCTCTACTATATACAGCTCACATTCTTCGGGATGGCGGGAGGAGCAATCAGCTAATTTCCCGGGCAGGGTCATGCCTTCCAGAGCGCCTTTGCGCAGGATAGTGGCCCTGGCCGTGCGGGCGGCGAGCCGGGCTTGCGCACTGAGCACGCATTTGCCGATGATCGCTTCCGCATCTTTTGGGTTCTCTTCGAGGAAGGAATTGAAGGCTTCGCCGAAGGCTTGTTCGACATAGGTCTTCATTTCGGCATTGCCTAGCTTGCCTTTGGTCTGGCCTTCGAATTGGGGGTCGGGTAGCTTGACGCTGATGATGGCGGTGAGGCCTTCGCGCACGTCATCGCCGGAGAGGTTCTCTTGCTTTTCCTTGATCAGGTTCTTGCTGCGGCCGTAATTGTTGAGGGTGCGAGTGAGGGCGGCGCGAAAACCAGCCAGATGGGTGCCACCTTCCGGATTATGGATGTTGTTGGCGAAAGAAAGGACGGTCTCGTTGTACTCGTCGTTATATTGTAGAGCCACCTCTACTTTGCAGTCGTTTAGGTCCTTCTCGACATAGAAGATGTTCTCGTTCTTGACGTTCTTGTTGTAGTGGAGAGACTTGATGTATGAGCGGATGCCGCCTTCGAAATGGAACTTGTAGTCCTTGCGACGCTCATTGGCGCGACGATCTTCCACCTTGATGGTGATGCCTTTGGTGAGGTATGCCTGCTGGCGCAAACGGTCAAGGATTTTTTCCCAGCTGTATTCGGTCTCGGTGAAGATGGTGTCGTCCGCCTTGAAGGTGATGGTAGTGCCGGTTTCTTTGGTGGTGCCTATCGCCTTAGCCGGTTTTTGCGGCTTGCCCATGGCATATTCTTGGACCCAGACCTTGTCGTCGCGCCTTACTTCCGCTTTGAGATATGAAGAGAGCGCGTTTACCACCGATACGCCGACGCCGTGGAGGCCGCCGGATACCTTGTAGCCGGTACCGCCGAACTTGCCACCGGCGTGGAGCTTGGTGAGCACAGTCTCGAGCGTCGATACCCCGGTTGCCTTATGTTTCTCGACTGGGATACCGCGGCCGTTGTCGGATACGGATACGCTGTTATCTTCGTTCAGGGTGACGATTATCTGGTCGGCATAGCCGGCCATGGCTTCGTCGATGCAGTTGTCCACTACTTCCCAAACTAAGTGGTGCAGGCCCGCACTCGAAGTGGAGCCGATGTACATGCCGGGGCGTTTACGTACCGGATCGAGGCCTTCTAGGACGGTGATCGCATCAGCGCCGTAATTGCTTTTTTTCTTTTCTTCGCTGGTCATATGGCTGTTAATAAAAAATAACCTCAGAGCAGGTTTCACCCCGAATCTAATGGTCTTTACCTATATATTATAGCAGTCCGGCTGGGTTTTGGCAAACCCTGGCTAATTGACATATCGGGGTATAGGTGATATAGATATTTGGATGTTTTAGCAGATTAACAATTTAAATATAAGGATATGGAACACGCAGAAAGCATTTCGGTTGTTCCGGCTCAAGTCCGGACATTCACTAATTGGCAGGGCGAGAAAATGACTATCGCCGATCTCGTCTTGAAACGCAAACGTATAAAAATGATACGTTTCCTCTATCTGTCGTGCGAGAATGCATACATCATTTCGCACGAGATCCGCCACGAGATGTCGATCGGCTTGGATGAGTCAGGCCAAGGCGTTCGTATCATCTTCAATTCGTCGAGGGAGTATGAGCGGATTGCCGACGGAAGCTTTGACCCGGCCAGTTTGCAGAAGGCTTGCTTGCGGGCGGAAGACTTCTATCAATTCATCGTACCGCTGGGGAGGATAACGGAAATGGATTGGTAAAGAAAAAAATATGAGAGAGGATCTTATTGACCCTCTCTTTTTTTATCTTTATTTTCTTCTTCCTTCTTCCTCTTTCTTTTTTTCTTTTAATCCTCTCCTCGTGCTATAATATAATTAGCACCTTAAACGCACCCTTATGAAAATAAATCTTGCAACGAACACGGAAAGGTTGTTGCTCAGGCGCGATACTACGAGCCCGCGACAGCCCCAGGAAGCCCTAGCGCTTTCTGATGGCACTTGCTCCTTTATCCTCTTACGCGGACATTGTTCCGTGTCGGAGTGGGAAGAATTCTTAAGGAAAAATAATTTGCAGGAAGCTGGTGAGGATGGACTGATCTATGCCACAGCCAAATGGGGGTGGCAGTTACCGTTAGCTGCCTATATCTTCTCCAGTCTCAGTCGGAAACCGCGTAATTGCGCATATTCCGACCTATTCGGGCATTTTCATTATCTGGGTGCTTCACCCGGATGCCTTGCCTCTAACTGCAGCTATCTCTTAGCGCGCTTGACTTAAATGTCAGGCGCGTTTTTCTTGGCAGGCCGGGGTTTTAGTGATAAAATGGGCGTGTAATCAAAACATCTATGGCTAATATACTAGTGACCGGTGGTGCCGGCTTCATCGCCTCGCACTTGGTCGATGCTCTCATCGCCCAAGGCAATGAAGTGACCGTTGTCGATGACCTTTCGTCCGGATTGAGGGAGTATGTCAATCCAGCCGCCGCTTTTATTGAGGCGAGTGTGACCGATTCGGCTCTTTCCGATATATTTTTTCAGAACCGTTTCGAGATCGTATACCATCTGGCCGCTCAGATCGACGTGCGCAAGTCCGTAGAAGATCCGATGGCTGATGCCAACATCAATATCAAGGGTGGCTTCAATATCCTGGATAACTGCCGTAAGCATCAGGTGCGCAAATTGATCTTCGCTTCGACCGGTGGGGCCATCTATGGTGAAGCTGATATCGTCCCGACGCCTGAATCATATCCGGAGAATCCGGTTTCGCCGTACGGGATCCATAAACTGACGTTTGAAAAATATCTCAACTACTATCATCAGGTCTTCGGCCAAGATTATAGCGTCTTGCGTTTTGCTAACGTATACGGTCCGCGGCAATATAAAGGCGGGGAAGCGGGTGTGCTAGCCATCTTCACTGATAAGGCGGTAGCGGGAGAAACTTGCATCATCTTCGGTGATGGGAAGCAGACCCGCGATTTCGTGTTCGTCGCTGATGTGGTATCCGCCTTGCTCAAGGCTAAGGATGTCGATTTCCCTGGCGCCATTAACATTGGCACCGGCCGGGAAGCGACTTTGCTTGAGGCCGTCGCTGCGATCGAGATGGCACTTGGCAATCGTTTGGCTCTCGAGTATGCGCCCGCCAAGCTCGGTGAGCAGCGTCGTAGCGCTTTGGATAATACCTTAGCCAAATCAGTACTTGGCTGGCAGCCGGAATATGATCTTGAGTCAGGCATCGCCCAGACTATCGCTTGGGCCAAATCACGCTAATCCTAGTTTTATGAAAAAATATATTGCCGCCAATTGGAAGATGAATCTGACGCCGAAAGCTAGCGTCCGTTTAGCCACGGCTATCGCTAAGGCCATGAGGGGGAAGAGATATAGGGCGGAAGTCGTTATATTTCCTGATGCCTTGTCTTTGGCGGCGGTAAAGGAAGCGCTAGGAAAGAGCGGAATCTTTCTGGGCGGTCAGGACTGTTCCGTCTTTCCCTGTGGTGCCCATACCGGAGAAATCGCGGCGGCGTCGCTCAAGGCTCTTGGTGCCCGCGATGTAATTTTAGGCCACAGCGAGAGAAGAGAAGTCGGGGAGACGGATAATTTGGTAAAAGCTAAGGCAACAGAAGCGATGAGGGTGGGATTGCGACCGATCATCTGTGTTGGTGAAAGCGCGGCTGACCGTAAAGATGGGCGAGCTATGCCTTTTGTCCGGGCCCAGCTCCGAGCGGTATTGCCGGTTAAGCCGGTTCGGGACATCACTATCGCCTATGAGCCGATCTGGGCGATTGGTAGCGGCCGGACGCCGTCGGTAGCAGAGATATCGGCGATGCACTCGATGATACGGCAGGAGGCCGCTCGATTGACAGGGAAGACGATAAAGGTAATATACGGGGGTAGCGTCGATGCGAAGAGCGCTGCTTCTTTCCTGCACGAGCCGGAAATCGACGGGTTGCTAGTCGGAGGAGCGAGTCTCAAGGCGAGCTCTTTCCTGGCTATCTGCAATAGGGCTTGATAGGTTTATGCTAACTACCATTTCTATAATCCTGATAATACTCGCTTGCCTGGTAATCTTCTTCATCGTGTCGAAGAAATTTCCGGCTTTGGCCGTACTCGATGTCGATAGTTTGCCAGAAGAGAAGGAGGCGCGTTTTAAGGAACAGATCATGCGTCAGCGACTGGAGCGCGACTTGTCTTGGTTCGGGGCTTTCTTCGGCCGGATCTGGAAGTTGGGGCAGGCGGTAGGGAATTGGCTCGGACTTTTCTATGACAAGCTCAAGAAGATAAAGCGCAGCCAGCGTCCCAAGCTTTCGTTCCGGGATAAGGAGGAGGAGATAAGGAATTTGATGGCCGAAGCCAAGAAAGCGAGCGATGAAGGGGATTATGTCTTGGCGGAGAGCAAGCTCATCGCCGCCGTCGCGGTCGATGACCGGGATATCCGGCTCTTCTTGCGCTTGGCGGAAGTCTATGCCCGGCTCAAGAAGCTGGTCGAGGCTAAGCAGACATATCGCTACGGCTTGAAACTTATGCGGCAGCATAAATATGAGAAAGATTTTTTGCAAGGAGAGTTACCCCAGGAAACATATTTTTCCCTGGCCTGGGTGGAAAGGGATCTTGAGGAATATGATGCGGCGGTAGATAGCTTGCGCGATGCCCTGGAGTTCGAGCCGAACAATCCCCGTTATCTTGATTTAATTTTGGATTTGGGTATAATGAAAAAAGATAAAAAATTATGCGAAGAGAATCTGGCCCGCCTTATCGAAGCCAATCCGGAGAATAACAAGATCGAGGAATGGCGCCAGAAGATTAACGAATTGCCGTTTTAGCTCAGCTGGTAGAGCACTTCCATGGTAAGGAAGAGGTCTCGGGT
>CAZSAA010000007.1:8514-28122 GCA_964604915.1 uncultured Gammaproteobacteria bacterium | reverse complement strand
GTTGGCTTATCTGATTTAGGAAGTTCGGCTGCTTGGGCGGCGTTACCACCAGAATCAGTAGTTGAGCCGTTATTTTCTGCTCTCATCTGGTCGATGTCGAAGGCCTGGGGGAAAAATAGTTTCCCATCCTTAGTAAGGTATGATTCGACCGGCGCGTCGGAGCCGATATCGATTGATACCTTATATAATCCATATTCCTTACTGATATCGGTCACTTGGGCCTTACTGCCGCTAGGCATAAGGAATTCGTTGACGAAAGATTCTGTGGCTGCCTGCGCTTTTTCTTCATTGAGATTCTTCCCCTGTCCGCGCCAGGCCAGCATGGCTGCCATAGCTACAAGAAGGACCGCAATGACGATGCCCACTATCGTGAGCTGTTTCTTCGTTGCTTTTTTCATATCGCGTATATTGAGATTAGTATGATTTTCTTCCTATTAATTATACCAGAATCTGGCTTAGCGTCAAAGATTGGGGTTTTTAGCGGTCAAACATAGCCTTTTAGTGCCGCTGGTATCTCGATCGAATATTCCTTTTTCTCCCCGGCGCGATCCTTGAAACTCAGTTTGGTCGAGGCGAGAAGTATCCGTCCGAATCCTTTTTTCTCATTTTTGAGAGCACTCGCTTTGGAGGCATATAGGTTGTCGCCTAGGATGGGGTGACCGGCCGCAGCCAGGTGGACGCGGATCTGATGGGTGCGTCCGGTTTTTATGTTTATCTTCAGCAGGCAATAGGCTTGATTGGCAGCAACGGTTTCGAAATCGGTTATCGCTTCCCTCGCTTTGCTAAGAGCGGCGATGTTACCTCGGTCGCGATCACTTAATTTTTCCTTTTCCTTCTTCATCCGGGGCAGAGCCGCCATCTTGTGACCGGCCTTGGCGCGGGTTATAGGGAAATCGAGCGTACCGAATTCTGGCGATATGCGCCCGTATACCACGGCATGGTATTCCTTCTTGGTGAGGCGGGACTTGAATTGCCGCTTCAAGCTGAGGAAAGATTCTTGGTTCTTGGCGATAACCATCAATCCGCTCACCTCGCGGTCGAGGCGGTGGACGATGCCGGGCCTAGCTTTGTCTTCCCCTACTTCGGCGATGGAAGGATATCGTTCGAGTAGCCAATCAGCCAAGGTTTTGACCTTGATCGAGGGGTTACCGCCGTGGACAATGAGCCCGGCTGGCTTGTCTATAACCAAATAATCATCGGTTTCCTCGATTACCCTTATATCCTCAAATACGCTTGGTTTCATTTTTTCTTCCATATAGTATGTTAGTTAGGTCTTTTATCGCTATCGCCTTGAAGGCAATCATGGCCACGCCATAGGTAATAGCTCCCGCGGCTATCTTAGTCATCAGCCATAGGCCTGATGAGAGGTTGCTTGGCCAGAGATATAGAGCCAGGGCCATGATAGCAGAAGCGGCCGCTGATTTCCATAGCATCCGGATGTTTATCCTCATCCCAGTCTTTCTGGCGACGAACCAGGCACTCAGGATTGCTATCGTCGCTTCGCTGTATATTGTGATGATTGCGGCACCGAAGTATGAGAATTTAGGTATCATGATGAGATAGCCGACCAGGGCGGTTAGGCTGGTAAAAAGATAGAAAGGGATGGATTTCTTCTGCTGTCCCAAGGCGATTATGGCGTGAGAAAAGATGCAACCTAGGAAAATGAAGGCAATGGCGAGCATCAGGAGCTTGAGGATGGGAGCGGCGGCGGCAAATTCTCCGCCCGCCATCAGGATGATGATTTCTTTGGCAACCATCTGCGTACCGACGACCAGAGGGATAGCCGCAATGATCATCAAGTCAAGAGAACGCTGGATTATCTCGAAGAAGCGGCTTTTCTCTTTGGCCACCCAAGCTTGGGTCAGCAGCGGCAGGATAAGGCCGGCGAACATGAAAGGCAAGGCGGAAAGTACGTCGATTATCTTATAGGCCGCCCCGTATAGGCCGACGTCATAGCTCGGCTTGAGGAGCGATAGGATCAGGGTGTCAGCGCGTAAGTATATCAGGTTGGAAGTAATGGTCAGTAGCAAAGGCCAAGAGTTACGGGCGATAAGTTTCCAAATTGTCCAGTCGAATTCCGGCTTCAGGCGGTGTATCTTCAGGGTAAATATATAGTGGAGGACGAATCCGGCGAACCCAGAGAGGCTGGTGACCCACATAATGCCGATAAGGCCATGACCGTACTTTATCACCCAGAATACGCCAGCGAGGAAGACGATGCGGTTAAACACTTCGGCGATAGCGGAAAGCTGCATGGTCAGCTTCTTCTGGAAGAGGCCGATAAATGTTTGGTTGAAAGCGATGAAGATATATGACCAAGAGCAGATGATGGCCCCGATCTTTATCTCCTGCGAATAGGGCATCAGCCAGATAAGCCAGGGCCCTAGGCCCAAGATTATGACGGCAGAGATGAGCCGGAAGGAAAATAGGTTATTGAGCAGCTTCTTTTCCCGATCAGGATCCGCGCTTATCATCTGCGCGGTGACAAGCGTCAAGCCGAAATCGGCGATGACGGCGAAAAAGGACAGGAAGGTGTTTATGGTCGTATAGTCGCCGAAGCCGTTTGCGCCCAGATAGCGGGTGATACCGGCGATCGCCAGTAAGCCTAAGGCGATAGAGACAGCCTTTCCGATCAACTGGAAGACGAGATTATGGGCGATGCGTTTAGAGACGTTCATTTTTTTTGTCAATTTGGTATAATGTAATCAAGATATCTGATACTTATCATTATAATCAATCCATATGCAAATTGCTATCAAGATTTTCGCCTCCCTCTGCCTGGCTCTTACCCTGTTCTCTATCAGGCCGGCTTTAGCGCAGTCTAGCGGTCTCTGGGCGCGCCAGGAAGGCATCTCCACCATTGGTACCCGGGTCTTCGGTACGGCGGAAGGCGCGGACATCAGGGTAATCATCTTGTCGGTGATAAAGATCGCCATTAGTTTCGTCGGCCTCGTCTTCTTAGCCCTAATCCTCGTGGCCGGCTTCAAATGGATGACCGCAGGGGGCAAGGAGGACCAGATTAAGGATGCCACCAAACACATCACTAATGCGGTTATAGGTCTGATTATTGTATTAGCTGCCTGGGGCATAACCACCTTTGTCCTTATCCGCGTCAAGCTTATAGTGCAGGGCAACCCGAGCTATAATGACCCGAGCTATTATGAATACAATATCGGGAATGATTAAATACGGGAGGGATAGAAAATTTTATTTGCTAACCATTTAATTCTGGGTATACTGGGAGAGTAATATTTCTCCAACCATAGCCCGAAAGAAACCGCTAGATTAGTATCATTAGTTTTTAAATATAAGCGTTATGTTTAAAACGTCTAAAGTACTGTCAATTACAGCGGTTTCTTTTATTTTGCCTTTTTTAGCTATCGTATCGCCTTCTCAGGCACAAGTCCCTACCATCCATGCGGTTTCAGGCGGTGGTAATTGGAGTAATGCTAGTACTTGGGTAGAGAATGTTGTTCCTGGCGTTAGCGACGTGGTAGAGATAAATGGGACAGTCTATTTGGACACCTATACATCGATAGCGGGTTTGTATGTCGCCTCCAGTTCCACCCTTACCAACGACACGTGGGTTTATCCAGTGCTCACCGTCAATGGGGATGTAGAAAATGAAGGCAGCATCCAAGATAATGGGCGATCGATCACTTTATCTGTATTAGGCAATATCACTAATGATGGAAATTGGGGTAGTTATCTGGACCTCGTTTCTACCTCAACCAAGACAATCGGCGGAAGCAATCCTATCGCTGCCTATACCACCCTTTATGATGATTTTTCTCTGGCCAGTTCTTCTATTTTCACCGGCAATTTTAGCTTCAACGGGCATTCTCTTGATGTAGCTAGTTCCAGTTCAATAACTTTCGGTAATATCATTGCTGGGCAGGGACAAATAACTGGTGGCGGTCAGATCAATATTACTGGCCATACCGAGGTTGCTCTCCAGGCTAACACTTCGGAAATTCATGCTTTCGGCCAGGTTAGCGGTTCGTTTACCACTTCTAATGAGGTTTTTTTGGAAAATGGAGCGATGTTATGGAGTCAACCGGTCATCAATGCCGATACTACAATCGTCGCCAGCAGTACGGTACAAGCGGTCAACGCACCAACGATAAATGGTGATTTGTATATATCGCCTGCCGCTATCTTGACCAACGAATATTGGTCATACCCAGTTGTTTCAGTTAACGGCAATGTAGAAAATGAAGGCAGCATCCAAGATAATGGGCGATCGATCACTTTATCTGTATTAGGCAATATCACTAATGATGGAAATTGGGGTAGTTATCTGGACCTCGTTTCTACCTCAACCAAGACAATCGGCGGAAGCAATCCTATCGCTGCCTATACCACCCTTTATGATGATTTTTCTCTGGCCAGTTCTTCTATTTTCACCGGCAATTTTAGCTTCAACGGGCATTCTCTTGATGTAGCTAGTTCCAGTTCAATAACTTTCGGTAATATCATTGCTGGGCAGGGACAAATAACTGGTGGCGGTCAGATCAATATTACTGGCCATACCGAGGTTGCTCTCCAGGCTAACACTTCGGAAATTCATGCTTTCGGCCAGGTTAGCGGTTCGTTTACCACTTCTAATGAGGTTTTTTTGGAAAATGGAGCGATGTTATGGAGTCAACCGGTCATCAATGCCGATACTACAATCGTCGCCAGCAGTACGGTACAAGCAGCCGGTACGTCGGAAATTAATGGTAATCTGTATATATCACCGGGCGCGGTTCTTGTTAATGAACTCTGGTCATATCCAGTGCTCACTATAAACGGCGATGTAGAAAATGACGGGAGTATCCAGGAGGATACTCGATCCGTTACCATTTCTACTTCTGGTAATATCACCAATAATGGTCCATTCAATGGTTTTCTTGATCTAATTTCGACTTCCACCCGAGAAATTGCTGGTACGGATTCCATCGCTGCCTATACTACTCTTTATGAAGATTTTACCTTGACTGGTAATCCTATCTTCACTGGTAATTTCAGCTTTAATGGCCACTCACTTGATATTGCTAGTCCTAGTTCGATTACTATCGGCACAATTATGCCCGGACAAGGGGTAATTACCGGTGGCGCTCAAATTAATATCACGGGTCATACTCAAGCCTCCCTTCAGGCTAATAGTTCGGAAATTCACGCCTTCAGTCAGATTAGTGGTAGCCTGTCTTCTTCGGCTAAAATTATCTTATGGGGTGGCGCCTCTTTATATCAATCTCCGACTATTAGTGCTGGTGTGGTGGAGATAGCTAGTGGTACGGTGGAGGTATCGGTTGACTCGGTTATAAATGGGAATTTACGCGTCCTCTACGGTGGGGTTCTAACTAATTACCGCTGGGGATCGCCTATACTTACGATAAACGGGAGCGTTCACAATGAAGGCACTATCCAGGACAATGTTCGTACTCTTACTCTCTCTATTTCCGGGCATATCACTAACGATGGGAGCTGGAATACACTCAGCACCCTTATCAATTGGCCTAGCATATTCGGGGCTGTCGGCTATGTGATTAACTTTAGCGATGAGATAAATTACTGGCCTGACCCCATATTCACTCAAGATCCAAACTATGACATTACTAGCCTTATTTCTTCTTCCACCTATTGGCGGGTACGGGCGGACCTAGGGAATGGATTATATTCCGAGTGGTCGGGGACGAAGAAGATAAATGAACCAGATTTTATCTTCGATTTTGCTGAGATCGCTATTCCGAGCGGTAATATGATTATGGCTACCGCCCCCTTCCTGCTGTTGCTTGAAACGACGGATTTGGAGGGTAATGACTATAACTTCAATGGCCAGGTAGAACTCTCAGCTAGTAATAATGCGACGGTAACGCCTAGTACCGTACAGGTGGTAAACGGCCATTGGTCCGGCAATGTCGTGATAGACGAGTTCGGCTATGACATGCACCTGACTGCCAGTTCAAGTTTGGCCTCGAACAATAGCGAGCCATTTACGGTGAATAAGAAGCCGGTGGTGATAGTGCCGGGGATTACGGGAAGTAGGCTGGTAAATGGGGCGTCAGAAGTTTGGCCGAATATCGATGAGATGATATTGGCGTACTTTGATAATTATTTAGATGATGTAAAAATGGATCAATATGCTAATCCCTTAGTCTCTTCGATAGTGGCGGGGGACATCATTCGAGAGGTTGATTTAGAAATTTATGTCGCTAATATATTCGAGGGGCTAATCGATGAGTTAACTGGAAATTATGGTTATGTTGAAAACTCAAATTTATTTGTTTTTCCATATGATTGGCGAAGGGCAATTGAATATGTATCGTCAAGCAGCACCTATGACAATTCTTTTAGGAATAAGATGGAAGATATTAGAGAACAGACTGGGGCCCGAGATGTTGACGTAATCGCCCATAGCATGGGCGGCCTTGTCGTGAAAGACTATGTCATGAATGTCGCTACCAGTTCGATAGACAAATTCATAGACATAGGCACGCCTCATCTTGGGTCTCCTCAGGCTGCCAAGGCGTTGTTATTTGGCGACAGTATGGGCTATCATTTTTATGTTAATTTGTTAAACGAAGATAAAGTCAAAGAAATCTCCCAAAATTTCCCCTCGGCATACCAACTACTCCCCAGCCGCGACTATTTCTATGGCCAATTCGGCGAATATGCTCATTACCTCGAAGATATCAGTGATTATTATGACCATAACAATATAACCGGCTATATAACCGACTACGACGATTCCATTGACCTTCTTAGTGCGGCCGGAGTTAATTCTTCCATGATTGAGGTAAATGATGACCTCCACTCGGTTATTGATGGCTTCGATCCCGCTAACTACGGTATCCGGGCGTATAATATCGTCGGTTGCAATCAAGGCACACTGGGTACTATAGGTATCACCGATGACAGCTATCACGAGGTAGATGCCGAGTTCATCAATGGTGATGGCACCGTACCGATGCGAAGTGCTGAAACCCTGCCTAATGTCGAACACCTATATTTCTCTAACGAATCGACCCATGCCTTCCTGCCCAGTCTAGAGGGAAATAAACAATTGATTGCGGCTATACTGAGTAATGAGGTAGATCAGTTCAACCTCACTGAGCAATATCCCCATTTATTCCATCATGAACCCCTCTTCCCCAACTACGCCCTTTGCGAACTAAACGGCTATCTCGTCAGTTACCATAGCCCCATTGACCTCCATATCTATGGCAAAGAAGGAAATCACGTCGGTCCCAATGAGAAAGGCGGTATTGATATGGACATCCCCGGCGTCTCCTATGAGATAATCGGTACCAGCAAATTTGCCTTCATTCCCAAAGGCCAGGATTATAAAGTTACCGGGCTAGCTACCGGCCTCGGCCATTTCGATGTGAGGATAAAGACTATAGAACACGACCAAGTAGTATCGGAAGCATACTATGATAACTTATCGATAGGATCGCTAAAGACTAATATAGAGATAAAGATAGCCAAAGACGGCCCCGATTATAATATTAAGCTTGATAAGTTAGGCGATAAACAGTTCGAGACAGCTATATCCCCCAGTGCCGTACTTAATCAAAAGGAAGCAAGTGACAAGGGAAAGCCCATCACCAACGCGACTATAAAGAATGGCAAATTAGAGCTGTCTGCTAATGATGACAATTCCGGTGTACTCAAGATTGAGTATAGTCTGGACGGAGGGAAAACCTGGCTAGAATACAAACAGCCATTAGATATAGATGTCAAGGGTGGCGACATCAGATACCGGGCGACTGATAGGGCGGGCAATGTGGAGAGAATTAAAATTCTTAAATAACTTAATCTAAAAAACATTTATGACATTTAAAAAAAGAAAAAAGAATTATTTGTATATCTTAGGATATTGGTTGATTTTAGTCATCCTTCCGATTATCATTGTGATAGTAATTGGCAGCATAGCCCCTAAGTATCAAAGAATAGCCGATTCAGCGACTAGATGGATATTATATCTTTCGCCTATTATGTATATCGTCCCTTTGCGTATGGCTAATTTGCCGACTACGAAATCTAAAATTATGTTTATTGTCTGGGGGCTCCTCTTACCTATTTTTATTATATTCCTCTTTCTACTTTATATTTTGTCTCAAATACGCCCAACAATGTTCATTTAGTTTTTTAAATCAGCGGCTATCTAGTCAGCTGTCATAGCCCCATTGACCTCCATATCTATGACAAAGAAGGAAATCACGTGGGCCCTAATGAGAAGGGCGGCATCGATATGGACATCCCCGGCGTTTCCTATGAGATAATCGGTACCAGCAAGTTTTCCTTCCTGCCCAAAGGCAAGAAATATCGAGTTACGGGTGATGCTACCGGCCTCGGCCACTTTGATGTCAGGATAAAGACTATTGAGCATGACAAAGTAGTGTCGGAAGCATACTATGATAACTTATCGATAGGATCGCTAAAGACTAATATAGAGATAAAGATAGCCAAAGACGGCCCCGATTATAATATTAAGCTTGATAAGTCAGGTGATAAACAGTTCGAGACAGCTATATCTCCCAGTGCCATCCTCAATCAAGAGGAGGCCGGTGACAAGGAAAAGCCCATCACCAAGGCGACCATAAAGGACGGCAAGCTAGAGTTATCGGCTACCGATGACAATGCTGGTGTACTCAAGATTGAGTACAGCCTGGATGATGGGAAAACCTGGATTATCTATGATAAGCCAATAAATCCAGCCAAGGAAATAAACAATAAACAAATCCTGTACCGAGCTACTGATCGGGCGGGAAATATCGAAATAAATAACAAACGGAGGATAGAAAAGGATGTCATTCATAATAAATATAAATTATCAGATGTTGGAAAATAAAAAGTTAATTGGATAAAATATGAAATGTATGGATAGAATTTTAAAAAACAAATTAATTAAATCTATTTATTGCGTCCTGATTTTTTGGGCCATCCCCGTTGTTATAATAGGCATAGCCGGGGTTTTTCCGCTGGGATTCTTACTGACGCCTTTTGTCATTATCATTTATCCTCTGTTTTTCTTTATCCCATATAAATTAGTTAATCCTGAAAGCACCGCCTCCAAATTAATATTTACGTTGTTTGGTTTAGTATTGCCGATTTTGGCCGCATTTTCTTTTTTCATTTATATTATATCCCATATAGCCCCCACATTGATATAATAAATAATAAATAAAAATATGGAAAAATTAATAAAAATATTTAGCTTTGACCGAACGCAGGCGGTCAAAGAAATAAAAGCTATATTGATATATTGGTTATGTTTTATGTTTTTGCCTCTCCTGGTATCTTCTGTATATAACTATTACGTTCATGGCGGGTATGCTAATCCGTCCAAGTGGTGTATAGCGGCCGTCGCTATCTTGTCGCCGGCTACCTTCTTGATACCATATCGTATTGCGAAACCGAATGATAAATTTATTTTTGTGGCACTAGGACTGGTTATACCGACAATCTTCTTGTCATTGTCCTTCCTTTATTTTCAGAACCAGCTCCAGTATTAAAAGTTTTTGCATGTTAATTTAAAAAATATGAAAAAAAATAAGTTATCAATAAATAGGCCTGGGGTAATAGGAGATTTCTTGAGTATATTTGCTTATTGGACAGTCTTGGTGGTTATTCCTATTGTCATTTTTAACATTTTCTTTTGGCACATAAAAATCGAACCCATTTTTTGATTTTAACGTCCGCGATGTCGTTAATGGATAATAGCGGGGTAAGGCCATCTGTTCATGATAATAAGACCAGTGTACTAAATATCTATTGTATGCGGGAATAATTGGCTGGTCTATCATAACCCGATAGATATGAGTGACGTTAGCGCCGACATTTTACTATTCAGGTCCGTTGATAGGGCGGGGAATATCGAAGAGATTAAGAATAAGAGAGTAGAAAATGTTAACAAAAATTAAATTTAATATTTATGATTACAAAAAAAATCAGCGGTCTGTTAAAAAATATAATATATATATTGCTATATTGGATTATTTTTGTGGGGGTGCCAATATTTTTAATGTATATTATTATTAGAACAACTGACGATACAAGCGCTGTTCCAAAATGGATTCTATTTTATATTATTTTCTTATCCCCCATCTTTTATATATTCCCATATAAAATGGCAGGCTTGAGAACATCTGCGCAAAAAAGGTTTTTTGTAGTCGCGGGGCTTGTCATCCCATATCTGCTACTTTGGCTTTGCGTCTATTTAGAGTATCATACTAACTTTGGGTTTTCCATGCCCGGCTAATCATTAGTTTGCCCGCAAGCCTGGAATTTAAAGTAATAATGATATAGCCATGGCAATCAGCATTATTTTACAATGTTCCCTCCTGGTCTGTAAGCGAATTTTGACATTTTTCCCATAAAGTAATATACTATAAGTGAAAGCTAGTTGTATCCACAATTAGCTTTTTCTCTATAAGACACTAAATTAATAATATGTCGGACATCTCAAACGCAATAAAACAGATTTGCGAAGAAAAGAACCTGGACTACGATAGCGTCCTAGCCACCATAGAATTGGCTTTAGCGGCCGCATACCGTAAGGATTACGGGGAAAAGAATCAGAACATCAAGGTAAAATTCGATCCGCACACCGCCGTTTCGGAAATATTCGACGTGAAAACTGTCGTCGACAATCTGCCTGAACAGGAAGAGAAGGAAATGCTCGAGAGGCTATATAATCCGGAAGCCAGCCAAGCGCCAGCTTTCCGGGAGAATCGGGAGCCTAGAGAAAATAATAATGTCGTTACCGAAGATGGCGAAGAGGAAAAGAAATTCAATCCGCGTACCGATATTCAGCTCAAGGAAGCGATGATTTTGAAGCACGATGCCAAGATCGGCGATGAGATAATCACCGACTTGCCCGTTCCCGAGAGTTATGGCCGTATGGCGGCCCAGACTGCCAAGCAGGTTATCATCCAAAAATTGAGGGAAATGGAGCGGAATCTTATCATGGGCGAATTCAAGGATAAGGAGGGAGAGGTCATTGGTGGTATAGTGCAGCGCCAGGAAGGCCGCTTGGTCTTCGTCGATCTGGGACGGGCCATCGGCATCCTGCCTTCGGATGAACAGATATACGGGGAGAATTACTCTACCGGTCAACGCCTCAAGATATATGTGAAAGAGGTCAGGGAAGGAAACAAGGGGCCGGAAATTATCCTGTCCCGCCGTAGCGAGGAGATACTCAAGAAGATCTTCTACCTGGAAATCCCCGAAATCGCTAATGGGCTGGTGGAGATAAAGTCGGTCGCCCGCGAAGCGGGATCCCGTTCTAAGGTAGCGATCTGGACCGAAGCGGAAAATGTCGATCCGGTCGGTTCGTGCGTGGGCCAGCGCGGGTCAAGAATACAGACTATCATCAGCGAACTGGGCGGCGAGAAGATTGATATCATCGAATACGACGAAGAGCCGGCCAGATTCATCGCCAATGCCTTGGCTCCTGCTAAGGTAGCCAGTCTTGAATTGAATGAGGCGGAACACAAGGCGACGGTGAAAGTAGCCGCCGACAAGTTATCCCTCGCTATTGGCAAGAACGGCCAGAACGTCCGTTTAGCCGCTCACCTTACCGGTTGGAAGATCGATATCATCGAAGACAAACCGGAAGGTGCGGAAGAAGAGACGGTCGAAGAGGTCGTTGTCGAAGGCGTGGAAGAAACGAAGGCAGATTCGGACGAGACTGAGGTGAAGAAGCCTGGCCGGAAGAAGACAAAGAAGGAAGACGCTCCTGAAGAGCCAGCCAAAGAAACTAAAGAAGAATCAAACAATTAATATAAAGGCATAATTTTTAGCCTCAGAAAACTATGTTCGCAACTACAACGATTATCATCTTGGGAAGCGCGATCTTAGCGATCATCTACGGATTGCTGACGATCATGTCCCTTTCCAAGCTGCCAAGCGGCGATGAGAAAATGCAGTCCATCGCCAAAGCGATCCAAGAAGGCGCCAAAGCTTTCCTTAATCGCCAGTATAAGGCGGTCGGTATCGTGGCCGTCGTCTTATTCCTCCTTATCGGTTTTGTCCCTAGCCTCGGCTGGACTACCGCCCTCGCTTTCATCGCGGGCGCGATCCTTTCCGCCCTTACCGGCTATATCGGCATGAACGTCAGTGTTCGCGCTAACGTCAAGACGACCGAAGCGGCCAAGTCCGGTTTGAAGAAAGCCTTGAGCGTCGCTGTCCGTGGCGGTAGCGTCACTGGCATGCTGGTAGTGGGCCTCGCCTTACTCGGTACGTCTGGCTTCTACCTTATCACCGGCGATCTCCATGCCCTTATCGGTTTTGGTTTCGGCGGTTCCCTCATCTCTATCTTCGCTAGGCTCGGCGGCGGTATCTATACCAAAGCGGCAGACGTCGGCGCTGATCTGGTCGGCAAGGTGGAAGCTTCTATTCCAGAAGACGATCCTCGCAATCCGGCCGTTATCGCGGATAACGTAGGTGATAACGTGGGAGACTGCGCGGGCATGGCCGCTGACCTGTTTGAGACCTACGCGGTTACTTCAATCGCCGCGATGGTCCTTGGTAGCCTCACTTTTTCTGACAATCCTCAGATAATCATCTTCCCGCTGATACTGGGCGCAGTGTCTATCATCGCCTCTATCATCGGCATATTCTTTATCCGACTCGGCAAGAAAGCTAATATAATGAGAGCGCTCTATAAGGGCCTTATCGCCGCTGGCGTTATCTCGGCTATCGCTTTCTATCCTATCACCAAAGCTTTCGTCGGCGATGCGGCGCTCGCTTTGAATATATACCTAGCTAGCCTTATCGGCTTGGCGGTTACTGGCGCACTGGTGGTCATCACCGAGTATTACACTTCCACTAAGTTTGCTCCGGTAAAGAGTATTGCGGAAGCATCTAAGACCGGGCATGGCACCAACGTCATCGCTGGCTTGGCCGTTTCCATGAAGTCCACCGCTTGGCCGGTTATCATCATCGTCATCGCTATCATCGGCGCCTATAGCCTTGTCGGCTTGTATGGCGTAGCGGTAGCGGCGATGGCTATGCTTTCGATGGCTGGAATCATCGTCACCATTGATGCCTATGGCCCTATCACCGATAATGCGGGCGGCATCGCCGAGATGGCGGAGTTAGGAGAAGATGTCCGTAACGTTACTGATCCTCTTGATGCGGTAGGAAATACGACCAAAGCCGTTACCAAAGGCTATGCCATCGGTAGCGCAGCCTTGGCGGCGCTGGTATTGTTCGCTGACTTCACCCACTCCCTACCTGATACGTACCAATTCCTTATCAATGACCCCTATGTGCTAGCCGGCCTGTTTATCGGCGGCTTGCTCCCCTATTATTTCGGCGCTTTAGCCATGAAATCGGTCGGTCGTGCCGCCGGTTCCGTGGTCGAAGATGTCCGTAACCAGTTCAGAGAGAAGCCAGGTATCATGGATGGCAGCCAGAAGCCGGATTACGGCCGCACGGTCGACATCGTTACCAAGGCGGCGATAAAAGAAATGATCCTGCCAGCGATCATCCCCGTTGTCGTGCCTATATTGGTAGGATTCGGTTTCCGCAGCCATGGCGTAGAGGCTTTGGGAGGCTTGCTGGTCGGTTCTATCGTGACCGGCATCTTCGTCGCCATTTCCATGACATCGGGCGGTGGAGCTTGGGATAATGCCAAGAAGTATATCGAATCCGGCAATTTCGGCGGCAAAGGCTCGGATGCGCATAAGGCGGCCGTAACCGGGGATACGGTAGGTGATCCATACAAGGACACGGCCGGACCGGCGATCAACCCCATGATCAAGGTCCTCAATATCGTGGCCCTGTTGATAGTCGGAATGTTGCTATAATTTCTTCCTGATATATGTGAAAACGCCTCCTGTACCTATGGGAGGCGTTTTGTCTTTATCTATTCCCTTGATTTTTTAAGACAAAAAAGCTAGAATAACTAGGTAAAAAGACTAAAGAACAAGGCAGGTTTCTGATGAACCTGTTTGTCATAATAACCGAGTTTATATGAATATCAGCAAAAAAACATTAGAAAAATCCCAGCTTGAATTACAGGTCACCGTAGCTTGGGAAGAGTTCAAGCCGTTCGTCGAGAAGGGGGCGAGGAAACTGTCGGAAAAAGTGAAGGTGGAAGGCTTCCGCCCAGGCAAGATCCCATATGAGATCCTCAAGCAGAAAGTGGGTGAGTTGGCTATCCTGGAAGAAGCAGCTAATATTATCATTAGTAGCCAGATCGATAAAGTCTTGGGTCACGACAACCTGGACGGATATGACGTCGTGGGGCAGCCTAGGGTAGAGATTAGCAAGCTCGCGCCGGAGAATGAATTGGGGTATAAGGTGGTGGTATCGCTCGTGCCGGAAGTGAAATTGGGGAAGTATAAGGATTTGGGTATTAAGGAAGAAGAGGTGAAAGTGGATGACAAGGAGATCGATAAGGCGATGGCCGATTTCCAGGCTATGCGGGCTAAAGAAACGATTTCGGCAGAACCGATCAAGCTCGGCGACCGGGTCATTGCCGATATCAACATTAGCGTCGGCGGCGTGCCAGTCGAAGGAGGCCAACAGAAAGCCGTATCCGTCCTTATCGGTAAAAAATATTTCGTAGACGGATTTGATGAGAAGCTAATAGGGGCTAAAAATGGTGATTCCCTAGAGTTCTCCTTAGAATATCCGGAAAAATATCACCAATTAGCCTTAGCCGGAAAAAAGGCAGACTTCAAAGTGGAGATAAAGGAGGTGTTCCAGCGTGAGTTGCCGACTCTAGATGACGATTTTGCCAAGATGTTCCAATTCAAGACGATAGGGGAGATGAAGCAGGCGATGGCCGACAATGCTAAGCAGGAAAAGGCTAGGCAATATGCCAACCGTTTGGAGGCGGAGATGTTCGATAAGATAACGAGCAGTAGCGATTTCGGCTATATCCCAGAAGTGCTCATCGAGAACGAACTTCGGAGCATGCTTAGCGAATTGGAACAGTCGGTAGTGCGCCAAGGCGGCGACTTTAAGGACTATCTCCAACATATCGGCAAGACTAAGGAACAGCTGATGGTCGATTTTTCGCCCAATGCCATGAAACGGGTAAAGTCCGCCTTAGTCATCCGGACGGTCGCTAAGCAGGACAAGATCGAGGTTACCCATGAGGAGGTAGAGAAGAAGATAGCGGAACTCAAGGAACTATATAAGGATAATAAGCAGGTTTCCGACATGATGGACGAACATTCATACTTCCACTATCTGGAAAGCGTGATGCTCAATGAAAAAGTCATCGGGAAGCTCAAGGAATGGAACTATGCCCGTTCTAGCGCAAAACAAGAAAGCTAGATTTGATTATGAGATCCTCGAAACCTTCGAGGCTGGGTTAGTGTTGTTCGGACACGAAGTAAAAGCGGCCAGGAGCGGCCATGTCAGTCTCAAGGGCAGCTATATCAGCTTACGTGATGACGGATTGTATCTGATCAGTTCCCTTATCGGCCTATATAAATACGCGGGCCAGGTCAAGGACTATGATCCCAATCGCGAAAGGAAGCTTTTGGTTAGCAAAAAAGAGCTGGGGTTTCTGGCTGGGAAGCGGCAAGAAAAAGGCTTGACACTGGTGCCGGTTAAACTATATACTAAACATAGTTTTTTGAAGCTCGAGTTTGCCTTAGCGCGCGGTAAAACGCAATATGACAAGCGCGAGAGTATAAAGAAGAGGGATCTGGATCGCCAGATCCGAACCTTGAAAAAACATCGTTAGGGGATGCCAGGCATCGACAGCGAAGCCTATCCAATAATGTGCAAAACGCGCGCTACCGCGTAAAACTGGCAAAAATATAACTGGCAAAAATTCAGCCAGCAATGTAGCCTTTACTTGGCAGGTTCCTGCTTACGTAATGGCGTAATTGCTTGCAGCTCTCTTTCGTAGAGCTGCCATCGGTACGGTCATTCTCTATACCCGTCCACCGGTGTCATATCATAGAGATAGGATCAGGCAATTTCCCAGGCTTGCTCCGAAGGCAAAGGGAAATCGCTCTTAGCCGTTTTGGTTGGTTAACAGGTTAGGAGTTAAAACAAACCAGCCTAATTTTGTACACGCATTATCGGATACTCGTTGGACATGGGTTCGACTCCCATCATCTCCACAGTATCGACATATACCGAAGTTATACTTCAGTTCTGGTCCAGTGGTGGAACTGGTATACACGCAACACTTAAAATGTTGTGCCTAAAAAGCATGTGGGTTCGACTCCCACCTGGACCACTGGAACACAAGACGCGGGTATCGTATAGTGGCTATTATGCAACCTTGCCATGGTTGAGAGACGGGTTCGATTCCCGTTACCCGCTCACAGAGCACATAGAGAAGCAGTCCGAGAGGGCTGTTTTTTTGTTTTGGCTAACTTTACCGATTATCCCTATTTAACTACCAATATTCCTATGAAAACTGGTAGTAGTACTACCAATATTTTGACAAAAACTGGTAGTGGGAGTACCATTATTATAGAATTATATTTCTAAATCAAATGATTATATACCCTCGAAAATATGATATAGCCAAGTTAATCGAAAGGAATAAAGCCTTGATTATCTATGGCCCCAGGCGAGTTGGTAAGACTACCATGTTACGCCAGTTTTTGGCTGGCACTAAGTTAAAATATCGGCTGGAAAACGGTGATAATACCCGAGTACAGCAGGTCCTTAGCTCTAAGGATTTTGAGCAAATAAAGGACTTTGTCCAGGGCTATGATTTGATTGCCATTGATGAGGCACAACAGATCCCTGATATCGGCTTAGCTTTGAAAATAATAGTGGATAATATCGAAGACATTTATCTGATTGCTACCGGCTCATCTTCATTCGAACTTTCACAAACTATCGGCGAGCCGCTCACTGGCCGGAAGAAGACCGTAATACTATATCCTTTGTCCCAAGAGGAACTGCGGCTACAGTATAATAAGGGGGAGTTGAGGGAAAAACTTGAGGAGTTTCTTATCTTCGGCAGTTATCCCGGGATTTTATCATTAGAGGATAGGCAGGGAAAACGGACGGCTCTTAATGAGTTGGCTGAATCTTATCTATTACGGGATATCTTGAAATTAGATAATATAAGGTTTAGCCAGAAGTTACTGAATTTGCTCAAGCTTTTGGCTTTTCAAATCGGCAACTTAGTGTCTATCAATGAACTGGCTAATCAGTCGGGACTGAATCGTAGGACAGTCGAGCGTTATCTGGACCTTTTGGAGAAAGGTTTCGTTATCAAACGTTTGGGTGGGTTGAGCCGTAATTTGAGGAATGAGATAAATAATAAGGCAAAATACTATTTTTTGGATAATGGCATCCGTAATGCGATAATATCGAATTTTAATCCACTGGATAAGCGCGATGACGTCGGCGCTTTGTTTGAAAATTTTATAGTGATAGAGCGGTTGAAAAACAGCCAGTCGCTTAATAATTATTACTTCTGGCGCAATTATGTTGGGAAAGAAATCGATTTGATCGAGGAGGAGTCAGGGACGATCAAAGCTTATGAAATAAAATGGCGCAAACAAAACGTGGCGCCGCCAGACGAGTTTTTGCGAGCGTATACCGGCAGTCAGTTTGCAGTGGTAAATCAAGATAACTACCTAGATTTTGTCCTAGGAAAAGACAGTTAAGATAAGCGATTGAATATTTCAATCCAAGCATATATGCAACTCATCAAAGAGAAAAAATATTTGGCAGATGATCTTAGTCTTGATTTTGATATAAGTGCGGCCGGATGGTGGGTAATTGCAATAACGGCTAGGACTAAGTCAGAAAAGCAACGGGGGCAGAAGATTACCGATGACGAGGATTTGAGGGTAGAATTAGATGGGCAGAATTTTCCTAAATTAGATAATAGCCGTCGGTATCTTAATTCTCCGGCCGCTTTTTCTGGTGCTGCCCAGAAAAATACCGCTAAGACCATCTATCTGATTACTTTCCTTGCCGCTGGTAAGCATAATCTTACGTTCATCCCCGATGAAGGCGCGACGTTGGAAAATATAGAGTTGTTGCCGCTCGCCGAATTTCCGCAAGTAAAGTTTAATATCGGAGCCTCTTTGGAAAAACGGGACCGAAGCCCATGGATGACTTTCGTCCTGGTAAATGTCGGTCTAAATTCTTTTTCCTTGGACTATATAACCAATTGGCACTTTCCCGACGGCGATGACTTGAAGATAATAGTAGATGGAAAAACAAAGAAGAATGGGCGCTCAATACTGCATCGTAATTGGGTTTTGGCCGCTAGTATCCTGAGAAAGATATCCGGCCAGGCAAGCGGGAAAAGGGAGTTTACCGAAAAATTATCGTCCGAGGGTGTCCATTATTTAGAAATATGGGCAGATGGGTCGCCGACGATTAAAGAAATCACTCTTAATTTATCAAACAGTAAATTAGACCTGAAAGTTGAGCCATATAATCTGGGATCGAACGGAGAGGACTATAATCGCTATGATGAAGAGATAAAAAAAGAGACTGAAGCGTGGAATGAAAAATTTTTAAATCAAGAATATCCGCCTTCGGAACCATTAGACCCAAATTTGGTAAAAGCGATGATTTATGTGGAAAGCCGATTAGGATATGGGTCATCACCGACCGGGTATCCGGCTTATCCTGACATCATGCAGGTGGCTGATTCGCGCAATCCGGCTATCCATACCCTGAATAATGACGGTTGGGTAGATCCGATCACCCAGAAGGTAGCCAAGGAATATGAATGGATGGAGGGGCAGATAGGAATTTTGGACTATAACGGACAGGCAAACGGTGATAGCGTCGAGACAAGTCTCCGTTGGGGTATCAGGTGGCTGTATCACAAAGCTCAGGGCATATTGTCGGAAGGAGGATGCTATTGGCGGAGTTGGGAACAGGCAGTGGCTGATTATAATAAGAAGAATAATTGGGATTATCAGAAAAAGGTGTATAAAATATATAAGGAAGGCTTTGATTCTGCCGGCCGTAAGCTAAAGACATCACTTGTCTTCTTAATATTATCAATCATCTTGGTTACCGTTTCTTTAGCCTATCAATATCGGAATCCAGTTTTCTACGCCTATGCTACGCCATCGGAAGATGAACGGGGAGAATATGATTTCCGACTTGCAGTTTGGGACGGCTGGCATCTGCAGACGATGTCCCTGGTTAGGAACAAGGTTAATTGGCCAGCGTATATTTTTAATGACAAGGAGGTCATTACCGACCGGTATACTTCCTCTAAACGGGGAGAGAGGTTAATCGCAGTATTGGGCAAAAATCTTATCGACGAACAGGCGACGATGATGATTAATTATCAGAATGGCCATTTAGACTTGCTGCCAAAGCTTGGTGAATATGGGGTATTAGAGAAAGCGTTTACTGGTGATTACGTGATGATGGAAAACCTTGACGATGATCCGGAAGATGAGATCATCGAAAAGAATTTTATCTATTATCAGAATGCGGATGGGCAGATCTGGGCATCTTATTATGATTTCGATCGGGAGATGGGGATATATCGATTCGTAACCAAGACAAAAACATCGTACGCTTCATTAGCGGAAATATAATCAAAGAAAGAGCCATTTGTTGGGCGTCAGCTTGCCGTAGAGGACAGCTTTAGAGGAGCTGTTTTCTTTTTCTCAAAGCTCTATTGACCCCATAGGAAAAAAG
>CAZSAA010000007.1:1524-8414 GCA_964604915.1 uncultured Gammaproteobacteria bacterium | reverse complement strand
GATGATTGTTTTAGCGGAGATTGCCTTTTTCCTTTGCCTGTCTTGGTTCTTGGGATACGCGGTTGATTTTTTTCGAACCGGTACGCTAATCAGGATAGTGGCAATAGGGTTCGTGGCTAATCTTTTAGCTGCCTTATTAGGATATTGGCTGGGAACGTCAGCTACCAGGTCTTGGATAAAGCAATTGGCAATACGTATCGGGCAGTTTGTCCGGAAACTATTTGGACCGGATGACTCTAAATCCCTGAGCCATGGATCATAGGAATATTTTCTTGTTGGCGAAGGAGTCGGCTCCCCTAAATGTCGTCATTGGCTATCGTAAGAGAGAGGGCGGCTATATTGTGAACATCCTTTCCTTCCTGATTCCGGCTGGGACAATTATCTTCGTGCCTAAGGCGCACTTGAAGGTGGCTAGGAAAGTCTCAGAGTTTGAAATTCTGGGCATTTCGCCAGGACGACGGAAAACCGCTAACCCTCGATCTCTGAAAACCGCTGACTTTATCGGCGGGAAGAAATATCACGACGCTATCAACATCGCGCCACTTGTATATTCGGGCGGTGGCGATTTCGTCGAGGATAGGTATAACGTGGCTTGTAATGAGGTAGGCGATGCCTTTTTCATGCAAGAAAAGATACTTTATATCTAAATCTTTGGACTCTTCAATTACGGAGGGTCCTTTTTTTATCTCTATTTACCCCAGCTTTCCTTGACTTTTCCTAAGTTTTCGGATATAAAGGGAGGGTAATTAACTTGATATAATCAAATGAGGATTAAATTCCATAGGATAGAACAGAAGAAAGAGGAAAAGCGTTTCCTGTCCAATTACCTGATAAAGAGCCCGCAGGTCTTCCTTATCGACGAGAACGGCGAAAGTATCGGACCAGTCGATACGGAAGAAGCAATACAGCGAGCCAAGGATCTGGAAATGGATTTAGTCGAAGTGAATCCGAAGGCTAATCCGCCGATTGCCAAGATCCTGGATATGGGCCAGTTCAAATATGAACAGCAGAAGAAGGCACATAAGCAGAAGATGATGCAGAAGAAGGTGGAAACCAAGAATATCCGCCTCACTTTCCGGATTAGCGAACATGATTTCAATTTCCGCGTCGACCAGGCGGAGAAGTTCTTAGCTAAGGAAAATAAGCTAAAACTTGACATGATGCTTAAAGGCCGGGAAAGGCAACATACTCAGAAAGCGGCCGAAATCATGAACAGCTTCGTGGCCAAAGTAAAGGCTAAACCGAATATTAGCTTAGAAATAGAGCAACCCTTGACAATTCAGGGCGGACGGCTTAGTATTGTATTAATTAATAAAAAATAAGGACTTGATTTTCATGTTCAGGTTTTTTACCTGTTTTTTTATCTTGAAAACGTATGCCGAAAATAAAAACCCATAAAGCGACTGCCAAGCGTTTTAAACTCACTGGTACTAAGAAGCTCAAGCAGCGCAAAGCTGGCCAGGATCACTTCAATGCTCGTGAAACCGGCAAGACCACTCGTCAGAAGCGCCGTGATATCGATACCACCAAGACTCTGGTCAAGACCATCAAGACCTTGGCTCAATATAATTAATTTTTTCGTAACCGTACACCAGTATGCCTAGAGTAAAAAGAGGAATGAACCATGTAAAGAAGCGTCACAATCTTCTCCAGAAGGTTAAAGGTTTTAAGTGGGGCCGCAAGAAGCTGATCAAGCTAGCTAAGACGGCTAGCACTAAGGCTGGGGCACACGCCTTCAAGGATCGCCGCCGCAAGAAGCGCGATATGCGCGGTCTCTGGCAGATCAAGATCGGCGCCTTCGCTAAAGAGAAGGGCCTATCCTATTCCAAGTTAATCGGCTCCTTAAAGAAGAATAATATAGAATTGGATCGCAAGATCTTAGCGGATTTAGCGGTTAATAATAAAGGAGTGCTTGAAAAGGTGATTTCTCAACTTAAATAAGATATGTATTGGCTAAAAATCGCCCAATTCGTAATTTCTATTCTCCTGATGCTCGCTATCTTGTTCCAAAGCCGGGGGACTGGCCTTGGTAGCGCGTTTGGCGGCTCCGGCGGAGTTTATCTTACTAAGCGCGGTTTGGAAAAAAAGCTGTTCAATGCTACTATTATATTAGCCGCCTTGTTCCTCATCACTTCTTTCTTAGCGGTGATCCTCTAAAAGATTTTTCGAATTCTTGTGAATTCCTCGGATAAGCAAACTAGACTTCAAAAAAAGAAGGCAAAGTTATCGATTGCTTCTTTTTTGTCAAAGATAAGGGGGAGGAAACGTAAAAGACGGGAAGTAAAGGAAGAAGACCTGGACCGCAATTTGGTGTATTCCCTATCTACCCGCGCCATACCCGATCGGCACCAAGTGAAATATCTCGGCAAGTTCATCAGCCGCAAAGAGCGTACTATCATCAATATTTGCTTGATTGTCCTAGTCATCGCGTTAGGTTATTTAGTGGTAAATTTTCTTAGCCGGCATCTCTCCGCTACTCCAGCCTATGGTGGTACCTATACCGAAGGAGTTGTTGGTTACCCTAAATATATCAACCCGCTCTACTCTGAGAATCGCGATGTCGACCAAGATATCGCCCGCCTTGTCTTCTCTTCCTTATTCACCCATGATAGCAGCGGACACATTATCGGCGATCTGGCGCAGAGTTGGACGCAGAGTGAGGATCACAAGGAATATACGATTGAATTGAAGCAGTCCGCTAAGTGGCATAATGGCGAACCATTAGATGCTGATGATATCATTTTCACTTTTTCCTTGGTAAAGGATCAAGAGTATAATTCATCGCTCAGGAAACAGCTATCCGGTATCGAGATGGAAAAAGTTGATGATCACACCCTGAAGGTGAAGCTCAGCGAAGCTTACGCCGGCGTGCTCGATCTCCTGGATTTCTTTATCATGCCTGAGAGCGTCTGGACCGCCGCTACCCCAGCCTCCATTACCCTATCCGAACTCAATATCCGTCCGATCGGATCCGGCCCATATCGTTTCAAAGACCTGGTGAAGAATAGGGATGGGGAGATAAAAGAATACACCCTAGAGGCTAACGCTGATTATTACGGTAAGGCTCCATATATCAAGCAGATTACCTTCAAATTCTATGCTGATGAACAGAGCGCTATCGGCGCCCTCAATTCTCATCACATCGACGGCGTATCATATGTATCATCTTCCAACTTATCTAGCGTGATGGTCAAGAATTCCTTAGAATTCCATTATTTCCCTATCGCCCAAGTAAATTCTCTCTTTTTCAACGCGGAAAAGAATAGTTATTTGGGTGACAAGGAGATAAGGGCAGCTTTGCAGAAGGCTATTTCCCGTGACGCCCTGATCGAGGCGATTGGCTCCGGGCATTATATCGCCAATGCCAGCCCCTTGCCCGCCTCATCGTACGCGTATAAAGCGCAAGATATGGGCGGATATGATCTGACGGCCGCTAAGCAGATATTAGCCGATGAGGGCTGGGAGATATTCCCCATCAGCCAGGAGACGGTAAATAGCTATGACTCTTTGGAACAATATGGCTTGGAGAAGCTTGTCATCGATAGCGCGAAACAGAAAGGCTTCGACCCGCTTGGCGATTGGCTGATCAAGAAGCCAGCCAAAGAGAAGCAGGCGCCTGAGATATTATCTATCACCCTTTCCTATGTAAGCGGCAGCGAGAATCAGGCCGCCGCCGAATCAATTAAATCATCTTTCGAATCTCTGGGTATTCGGACATCTATCAAGAGCATCTCTGCGTCCGAACTAGACCAAGCGAGCAAGACGGCTAATTTCGAAGTCATACTGGCGGGACAGTTCGTCGGTCATGATCCGGATATTTCAGTATTCTGGCACTCGACCCAGATAGGACAAGGCCCGAACGTCGCGCGCTATAAGAACACGGAGGTGGATGCTAAATTGATTTCCGCCCGTTCATCTTTCGATGAAGCACAACGTATCGCCTTATATGGCGAAATCCAGGACGCTATCGCTGCAGATGCCCCGGCCATATTCCTGTATACTCCTACCTACGCGTATGCCGTGACCAAGCAGGTAAAAGGCATCGAAGGGAAGGAAATAGCCGAACCGGCCGATCGTTTTTCCGACATTACCAAGTGGTATATAAAAACTAAGAAGAATTTCCAACTTTAGGAACTTTTCTCATTAATAAGTAACGCAGATGGCGATTTTCCGCTTTAGGTAGCTCGTCCATCTCACAAACTCATGATAACTAAATACAAACCTGCCCTGAAGCCCGCTTCAGATGGCAAGACCGTAGCGCCGCGTCCTCAAACTCGCCGCGTTTCAAGCCGTTTTCCTTCGGCCAAAGACAAAGGAAAAGAAACCATTTTCTCTTCGGGGAAGGACCAGCTCAGGATAATAGGTATGGGCGGACTTGAAGAAGTTGGCCGCAACATGACGCTAATGGAATATAACGATGAGATAATTCTCATTGACATGGGTCTGCAATTTCCAGAGGAAGATATGCCTGGCATTGACTACATCATCCCCAATGTCACCTATCTGCAAGACAAGAAGGATCACATCAAGGGCGTGATAATCACTCATGGCCACTATGATCATATCGGCGGCATCCCGCACATCATGGGCGAGATTGGTAATCCGCCGATGTTCATGGGGCGGATGACGGCCGGATTGGTGCGCAAGCGCCATTTAGACTTCAAGACTGCTCCTCAGCTCAAGATTAAAGAGATTGACGATACCATGAGCTTGCAGCTCGGTAAATATTTCACCATCGAATTCGTCCGCGTCAATCATTCCATTCCTGACTGTTTCGCTATCATCGTGAAGACCCCGATGGGAACAGTGATGCATACTGGGGACTTTAAGATAGATTTCTCGCCGGTAAATGACAAGCCAGCTGACGTGCAGAGGATAGCGCGGATAGGAACGGAAGGCGTATTGATGCTAATGTCCGATTCTACCGATGCTACTCATCCGGGCTATCAAATTTCCGAATCGGCCATTGGCGATGAGATGGGAAAGCTCATCGAGAAGATCGAAGGACGCGTCATCATCGGCACCTTCGCTTCCCAACTTTCCCGTATCCAGAAGATATTTGAACTCGCCGCCCGTTACGGGCGCCGGGTCAGCCTTCAAGGCAGGAGCATAGCTTCTAACGTGGAAGTAGCGCACGAGATCGGCTATCTCAAGTTCAATCCTCAGATATTAGTAGATGATAAGGAAGTTAACAAGCTACCGGATAATAAGGTAATAATCATTGGTACTGGGGCGCAGGGCGAAAGCAATGCCTTCCTTTCGCGCGTGGTAAACGGGGAGCATCGGGTGGTATCGCTCAAGCATGGCGATACGGTGCTGTTCTCGTCCTCGGTTATTCCAGGAAATGAGCGCTCTATCCAGAGCCTGATGGACATGGTCGTGCGCCAAGGAGCCAAGATCATCCACTACAAGATGCTTGATATCCATGCTGGCGGACACGCCAAGCAGGAAGACCTCAAGCTGATGATGCGCTTGGTCCGTCCAGAATATTTTATGCCCATAGAAGCCAATCACTATATGCTCCGCGCTCACGCCGAATTAGCTGAGCAAGTAGGTATCGCCAAGGATAAGATATTCGTGGCTGACAACGGGCAGGTGGTAGAATTCCATAAGCTTAGCGACGGAAAAGTAACTGGCAGCCTTACCAAAGAAAAAGTGCCAGCCGATTATGTCTTCGTCGACGGCCTAGGGGTGGGCGACGTTTCCGAGGTGGTATTGCGCGATAGGCGGATGATGGCTGGTGATGGCATGATCGTTATCATCGCTACTATCGACGCCAAGACCGGCGATATCATCGGCAATCCTGACATCATCTCCCGCGGCTTCGTCTATATGAAGGAAAATCGCGATTTGATCGAGAATACCCGTATGAAAGTGAAGAAGATAGTAAAAGACAAGAACCCGATGACTATGGCTGATGATGAATACATCAAGAACAAGATCAGAAACGATGTCGGGCAATTCCTATTCAACAAGACTAAGCGGCGCCCGATGGTTTTACCGGTTATCATCAAGGTATAATTTAGGGATTGCGGATAAAGTAATTTAATAAGGACTGTATAAAGGAAGGCCGCCTACGTGCGGCCTTCCTTGTTTTCCTTATTGATATTACAATATAGGTATGGAAATCTGGCGCAAGAAAACCGGACTCATCGCTCTCATCCTCCTTTTGGCGGCAGGGTTGTTGGCCTATAGCAATTCTTTCGGCAACCAGCTGTTTTGGGATGATGATGACGTGATTACTAATAACGCGTATATCAAGGATTTCTCATATTTGCCGGAGTATTTTTCCCAGAACCTGATAGCCGGATCCGGCCAGGTCACTAACTATTGGCGGCCCTTGCTACTTATATCCTTTGCCGCTGACTATCATATTTTCGGCTTGGCTCCCTGGGGATATCATCTTACTAATCTGCTTTGGCATGTCTTAGCTGGTTGGCTTCTCTTCCTCCTGTTCCGCCGACTGGGTGCCAAGGAGTGGTTAGCCGGAGCGGTTTCCCTTCTCTTTATCCTTCATCCTTTGCAGACGGAAGCGGTTACCTATGTTGCCGGCCGGGCTGACCCGATGGCCGCGGCGCTCGGCGTTGGCGTCTTGCTGGCCTATGTGTATTTCCGACAGCGAAATGAAAAGAAATTCTTATATTTAAGCCTCGGCGCCTTCATCCTTGCCCTGCTTACCAAAGAGCAGTCGATCATGCTGCCGGGCCTGATCTTCATGATCGAGGTGGCTTTTTTCTTCCGGCGGCAGGCTTGGCGTTCTAGTCTTTTTCCCATCTTAGCTTTCGCCGGTATTTCTGTTGCGTATTTTCTGCTCCGTATCACCATCCTGGATTTCAATGATATTTTAGGCGGGATGGACTATGACCAGGGATATGATTCTACTCTCGGCG